>CALDTA010000339.1:0-3909 GCA_937924455.1 uncultured Deinococcales bacterium | reverse complement strand
TGAATGTCAAACAGATAGAACTGAAGTTTCATAAAAACTAGTTGTAATATCTGTTTGACTACTTTCTGTAGACGCTAAGCTGAATTAGCTTTTAAACCAATCCTTGATTAGTCTAAATAGTAACGAGAAGCGAAACATAACCTAGTCATTAAAGGGAATTCATTGGCTTGTAAGGAATAGGGTTTCTTTGTAAAGGCTTAAATCTATATGAAGTGCTTGATGAGGAGTATTTTCTTTAGTGTGTGTTTCGAGGTGTATTACCCATTCAGATAGCCTTCTAATTCAGATAGCCTTTCTAATTTAGGTAGCCTTCTAATTCAGGGAATAACTCTAAATCTCGTAAAATCTCACTCGTTGAGAGTGTGTCAATGCTGTCTATATCACTTAGATTTTCAAGTGTTTTGTTCTCTTCTAACAAGTTTTGCTTTAGAGATTTCCAAAACTGTACCTTGTTAGGTTTGAGTCCTAAGGCTCGAGCAATCCCTTTTGCCTCGGCTACGCTATAGAGGCTAATTATTTTTTCTGCTAAACGATGTTTACGTTTAGGATTGACTTTCCACCAATCACTGATATAGCGCTCAAAAGAAAAATCTGCGACACAAGTAGCGATGTTGATAAGGTCACGGGTGCTGTAGTGAATAAAGATGGTTTCAAGGCTTTTGTGAAAGGCACTTAGACGATTACTCGTTCTTTTGACGTTGATGCCATCTAGAAAGCTACTGAGCTTTGTTTGGCGACGGCTGTGAAGGTGTAAAGTTTGTTCTGCTCTGGTTAAGGCAACATAGAACAGACGCCGTTCTTCTTCGTAACGAGCTTGCTCTTCTGCTTCACCGTAGGGGAAGGTGCCCTCGTTGCAATCTGGGATGATAACAAAAGGCCACTGTAGACCTTTGGCACGAAATGCGGTTGTAAAGGTGACGGTGTCCGAAGTTTGCTGCTGCTGTTCTTCAAAGCGTTGCTTTAGAGTATCGAGCTCTTGGATGAATTGGGGGATATTGCCCATATTGACCATGTTTGCAGAGAAGTTTATGAAGGCTCGAGCCTCGTCAGCTCTCGCTAAACCCACTTCCTTAAAACTACTTCCCGACTTCAAATAATCAATATAACCAATGCGTTTTTCCAAGCCTTTAAGTACGTTATAGGCAGTACTTTTATGTGATTCTGCAAGCCACCGAATTAACCATGCAAAATCATCAATTTGTTTGGCATTACGCTCTTCGCCTAGCTTTCGCAATACAGCAGTGATGCTCCTATTGGCTTCTGTAACTTCTTTGAGAAGATAGTTTGTGATGTCTTTGCTGATATAGCGTTTTGGTGTATTGATACAGTTTCGAAGTGCAGATTGAAGCAGCGTTTTATCTTCAGGACGCAATGCTTCTTTAGCAAGCAATTTGGCTTCCACTTGACCCAATTCTAAGTAGTTTCTTAGCAGTTGTGCTTCATTGCGTAAATAAAAAGGCTGACTACCAATAATTGTGTATGGAATAGCAAGTTGTAGAAATGCCGCTTCAATTGGTGCTGTTTGTGCATAGATGCGTATCAAAACAGCAATAGTTTTAGGTGCTGCACCATCTTTAATTGCTAGTGACACACTTGCAGCAATGTGCTCTGCCATTGCTTTGGCATCATCGTGAATATAGTGCTTGAGTTCACCACCAAAGCCTTTACTGGGGTTAAGGTGCTTAGCATAACGATTTTTGTTGCGCTCAATGACTCGATTCGCTAAGGCGAGATGCTCACCTTTTGAACGAAAGTTATCGCTGATTAAGTAGCTTGCAGCAGCATATCTCTGTTTGAAGTTGAGGATAAATCTAGGACTAGCCCCACGCCATTCATAGATTGTTTGGTCATCATCGCCAATGGCCATGTAATTGCGTTTTGGAAAGGTGATGTTATCGAGTAACTCTGCTTGGGCAAGATTCACATCTTGAAATTCATCGACGAGCACACACTGATAAAAACCTCGTACCTCTTGGAGAATATCTTCATGGCGCATAAGGACTTCCCAGCCTGTTAGCAGCATGTCGTCAAAGCTCAAGATATGTCTGTTTTTTCGAATAGTTTCAAAGCGTTTGTATAAATCTAGGTAAAAGTCTAAGTTTTTTGGTGCAACGGCTTGTGCTACAACTTGCATAGCCTGTGCAGGTAAATTTAGAGAAGCTAGTTCTGCATAGTGCAAATTGCCTTTGGCAGCGCTCATCCAATCTAGAAAGTCAGTTTGGTCTAGCGTGTCTAGTTCTTTAGCGTAGCTTACTTTGTCTCGCCGAACTTCTGCAATAACGTCCCACAAGATGCTTTTTGCGCTACTACCCTCTTCTTTAAGTTCTAAATTATCTAGATAGCCTTTTTGCTTAGCCCGTTTGATGATTCGGTAGCCAAGCGAGTGCAGTGTCATTGTCCTAACCTCGGCACAGTGTTCCCATTTTGATAGTGCTTTGGCAATATCTTTTACCGTTGCATTACTAAAGGAGGTTGCCAGAATCGACTTAGCAGGAAATATGCCTTCCCGCACAAGTCGTTCTATGCGACTGACCATGGTTGTCGTTTTGCCTGCACCTGCTACTGCAAAGACAAGAGCTGGACCTTGATTATGGTCAATGATTGCTTGTTGTTCTGGTGTAGGTCTGTGGGCAAGCTTATTGAGGGAGAGAGACATTATCGGTTTATCGGTTAGACATAATTGAATGGGAATAGCCCAAAAACTAAAGGGGGAAGATTAGCTAGGGTTCAAGTGCTCTTCTAAAGCTGCATAGGCTTCATTAAGACCTTGCATGATTTCATTAGCAGCTTCTTGTTTTTCTGGGTCTAGACCAAATTTATCAGGGTGGTATGTTTTGATAAGTCGGCGGTATGCCTCACGAACTTCGTCCCAACTTGCACCTTCTTCGAGCTCGAGCACTTTGTAGTGACTCGCAATTTTTCGTTTGTCACTACCAGCATTCGCCCGAAAATCTGAACTATTTTCTTCACTTGATCTGTAGCCAGAGTCCGCGTCATCCCAGTACTTTTTCCATTCTTCATCTGCTTTAGTTCTGGGATTTGCGAAAGGGTTGTCTGGATTTTGCACTTTACTGCGTACCAATCGTTTAACACGATTCCAAATGGTATAGGGATTATCGCTCATATTGCGTTTAGTATAGCGCAATTTAGCAGCCAAACATAGCTTTGTGAAAAAGAAAACCCCATTCATAAATTTGAATGGGGAGATTTGTGTAACACATGATTGAGTAATGGAATGACAAGATGAAATGTGGTCAGGTTAGCACGTTTCCGATTGAAAATCGGAAACTGCAAGGTGCGGCTTATAAAATCTAATTTTCCAGTTGTTCAGTTAGTGTGTGTTTCACCTTTATTTAAGACGCACCATTATTCAGTCCAAACAGATACAGCCCATGATGCACTACCTGTGATAGTCAAATAGTAGTTACCAGCATCTCTGTAGACCTCATTCGCATAAACCGTGCGAACAAAAGTTTGAGTTGTGCTGTCATATAGTTCCATTGTTACAGGGTTGCCACTACTTGTTATCTGCCATGCACCATTTGTTGTGAAGGCACTGGAATTTTGATTGGCTGTGCCCATAGTCGATACAAGATTGGTAGGGGTATACGCGTAATCTGACCCATAGGTTGCGGTTGATGCGTAATTTGTTGATGCAGCTTGGCTTGCTTGTGTATTGTAGGCTTGCTGTGTTGTTTGTGCTGCTGTAGGTTGAGCTACTTGATTAGTAGCAGCACTACCTGTATTGACGTGTGTGTAATTTGTAGTTGCTGTAGATGGATAGCCACTGCTTGTATCTGCTGGGTTAACTTGTGAGCTAGTTTGTGGCGTTGCAGGTGCATATGCCTGACTGCTAACTAGTGCTGAAGATGTAGCGGTATGTGCAGCCGTTGTTGTTTGTGGATAACC
>CALDTA010000338.1:0-3367 GCA_937924455.1 uncultured Deinococcales bacterium | reverse complement strand
CCAAGAAGCGAAGCTGCTGAAATGTTTAGTGGCGTAAACGAGAATCTGATTGTTCGGGCACACAATCATCTCTTTTTTGAGTACAGCTTGAATAAGCACAAAATTGTATGTGTAGGTTCGACAGGTTTACCACTGATGGGCAATACACTTGCTCAATACACAATTTTTGAGAAACGAAGCATTGGTGGCTGGCAGCATACCTTTAAAAGTATCGCTTACGATGTTGAAACAACTATCCAGCGTTTTTACGATAGTGGTTTTCTTGAAGAGGCTTGGCCTATGAGTCGGTTGCTTTTGCGAGAAGTCGCTACTGGAACGCATCATATGGTTCCCTATCTTCGAGATAGTGCTAAGTGGTCTAAAAATGGCGAATTGAGTCTGGAAAAAGGGATAGAAAACTTCCTCAATTGTTACTAGATTTTTCACACTTAGTCAAAATACTCTCTCTAAAAATTAGCTATTTCCAACAAAAAGTAACCGTTAAATTTCACAATCCTGTGATTTGAAATTCCTATAGTAGACAACATGAGAACAATAATCCCTACTTTAATGAAATTATTGGACTTAGTGAGTTTACTGACCACTCATAGCAAAAGCTTTATCAGTAACCCGCTCCAAAAACATGATGTGAGTTTGGCTGGTAGGTCATAAATGCTCTTATCTTTTTGGAAAATACTGTGGGCTTTGGTTACTGCATTCCTTTTAGGTGCAGGTCTGATGGAACTATTGTGGTATCTGCGTGGCAGGTTTTTTGGAAGTACTCATTCTGGTGCAGTTGATTCCGCTGCCCTGCAAAACTGTCAGGCGGAAATTGCTACATTACAAAGCCACTTTAAAAGCAATCTCCAAAACAAAGATGCTGAAATTGCGGCTCTACAAGCCCGCTTTGAAGCTACGGTTAAACATAAAGACAGAGACATTGCACAGTTAAGGGCACAAGTTGATGATGCGGATAAAACGAGGCAAAAACTCTTAAGTACTGAAGCGAGTCTCACCGCTAAAGACCATGAGCTGAGTCAGTTACAAGCAAAAGTTACTGAGCTTGATAAAACCAAACAACAACTTGCAGAGAGCAATAAATATGCTCATGACCTTGAAATTCGTTTAAAAAATGCCTCTCACAGTGCTCAACAAGCACTGTCACTACAAGCCAATCTTAAAGCAAAAGATGATGAAATTATTCGACTTAAAGCTAAAATGGCTGCTGAAACTGATAGAGCTGATATGGCAAGTCAGCAACTTACCAGTGCTGAAAGTACAATAACGGATCGAGATGCTGAAATTGCTAGGCTGAAAGCAGAGCTAGAAGCTGCTCAAGCATTTGCTCGTAGTAAGAGCAAGCTTAGTAAAGAAGAGCATGACAGGATAATGCAAGAAGCGGAAGCAGAAGCTGAGGCAATGAGACGTCGTATTTTGAATAACGAAATTGAGGCAAATGACCTCAAAGAAATTACTGGTGTTGGTCCAATTATGGAACAAACGCTCAATGATTTTGGTGTCTTTACCTTTGAAGGTGTAGCAAATATGTCTGAAGCACAGCGTTATCGTCTCTCGGAGAGTTTAACTGCCTTTAAAGGGCGAGTTGAGCGTGACGACTGGGTTGGTCAGGCTCGAGCCCTCTACAAAAAGAACTACACAGCAGAAATGCTTAATAGTTGAGCACAAAAAACTATCTGAACTACGGGAAGAGTAGGCTGCGAATGTCTACTCTTTTTCACTGAGAAAAGCTTTAATTGAAATAGTTAAGGTAACTGGTCTTACATAACTTTTGAGTATTCCCTCACTTTAATTCCTGCTACAATAAAGTTATGAAAACAGTATCTGTGACTGCACATTTTGATGGTAAACAAATCCAGTTGGACGAACCCCTAGACCTTAAAGCAAATACAAAGCTTATGGTTACAGTTCTAGCAGAAGAAAATAACGAACACCTAGCATGGCAACAGCTTGCAGCAAATAACTTAGCTAACGCATACAGCGACGATGAAGAAAGTTATTCTCTAGACGATTTAAAAGTATCAAATCCTGCATATGAAGGAAGGTGACATTGTTTTAGTACCACTGCCTCAAGCAGACGGTAACGTAAAACATCGACCTGCACTGATACTACGCACAATGCCTCCGTATCAAGACTTTCTTTTGTGCGGAATATCTACTCAATTACAACAAGAGGTCAAAGGCTTTGATGACATTATTAATCTAGATGCTTCTGATTTTATACAAAGCGGACTTCGTAGAACTTCTCTAATTAGGTTAAGTTTTTTAGCTGTTTTACCTAGCAAAAACATTGTAGGAAAACTTGGTTCAATAGATACTAATCGCCATCAAAAACTATTGCAAAGATTAGCCAATTACCTTACCACTACCTAGGCCGCCAAATCACCCAAGCAACTCTCCCCCTCAACTGCTCAACACCCAGCGCCCCATACTGCCTAGAATCCACACTATTCATCGGCAAACGATTATCCCCCATAACAAAAATCTGCCTAGCTTCAAGCGTCACCTCTGCCATATCAAACGCTGATTGAAAGACAACATAGTCTTCAACTAATTCAGCACCATCAACAAAAGTCTTCTCGCCAACAAGCTGCACTGTCTCCCCTGCAAAAGCAATAACACGCTTGATGCCCAAACCAGATGCATAAGCAACAGGCGGCTCTAAACTCACCAAATCACCTCGCTTCAAACGAGGTTCATCCCAAATACCTAAACGCAATAGCCACGGCTGCCACTTCTCAATCACCACCCAGCTCCCTGACCGAAGCGTTGGTAAAAGCGAATTACCCGAAACTTGGCTGACGCTGTACAAACAGGTATGAAAAAACAGGGCTAAGAGTAGCCCTGCACTGATCGATATGATTTGTTTAACCACTAACTCACCTTAAGGATTAGCTGGCGCAGGAATAGCACTAAAGGCTTCTGGTGGCTTGCGTAAGCCCCAATTCGTTTGACCATCTCGCCTTGGTGGAAGTAGCACAGCATTTGCCTTACCTGCTACTGCCATAATCGGAATAGGTCCAAAATAGCGTGAATCCTCACTACCATGTCTTGTACGGTTATCACCCATAATGAAGTAGTGACCTTCAGGCACAATGATTTCATGAACAAATGCTTCGTTTTGTGGAGCATCCGCAGGAATTGGTGCTAAATTCTCAATCGTATTAGAGTAAAAGGTTTGTACCCAAGGTTCGTCCACTGAGACAGGCTGTGGTCCAGTCGAAGAATTGGTGTAGGTTCGTTGGGCTAAACCTTGAAAACCAACAATGTTATTGTCTTCAACAACGATTTTTGGAAAGTCAATACGCTCAGGGATAATCTCACCCGTACCATCAATAAAACTCTGGTCCATAGCATGACCATTTACAAA
>CALDTA010000337.1:0-3727 GCA_937924455.1 uncultured Deinococcales bacterium | reverse complement strand
TACGGTGAGCAGCAGCACATCGGCTTATACATCTTAGAAAGCTTTCCTGAATACTTTTCTCCAGACAAGTTTGAGGATTTGGATAAGCTTGTCCGCTGCATACACGGTTGGAGCAAGGTGGATGCCTTTGCCAATCCACTGCTGCGGGATATCCTCTTTAATCATCCTGAAGACTTAAAACCTTTCATACGTTCTTGGAATGAAGACAGCGACATGTGGCTTAAGCGCATGAGTGTTGTCATCTTTACTCGCAAGGTTGCAAGTTCAGGTGAGTTTACTGACTTTGCTTTGGAAATGTGTAACAACCTAATGTTTGATTCTGAAGATTTGGTTTTGAAAGGTGTGGGGTGGGCGTTGAAAGATTTGATGAAGGCGAATAAAGAGCGGATTTTAGCCTATGTGCAGGAGCTTAGAGAAAAGAAAGTTTCTAGTACTGTAACTTTATATGCCATTCGGGATATTAAAGGGCAAGAACGTAAAAACTTGCTTGCTCAAAACTAAGCTACTCCATAAAAAATACCGTTGTATATATTCTCTGGGATATATACAACGGTATTTTTTATGAGATATTCATCCTTGAGCAAGAAAGTCTTTACGTTCTTGCCCCTTAATATCCCGAATAGCATACAACGTAACAGTACTAGAAACTTTCTTTTTTCTAAGCTCCTGCACATACGCTAGAATCCGTTCTTTATCCGCTTTCATCAAATCCTTCAACGCCCAACCCACACCTTTCAAAACCAAATCTTCAGAATCAAACATTAGGTTGTTACACATTTCCAAAGCAAAGTCAGTGAACTCACCTGAGCTTGCAACCTTGCGAGTAAAGATGACCACACTCATGCGCTTGAGCCACATGTCGCTGTCTTGATTCCAAGAACGTATAAGAGGCTTTAAGTCTTCAGGATGATTAAAGAGGATGTCCCGCAGTAGTGGATTGGCAAAGGCATCCACCTTGCTCCAACCGTGTATGCAGCGGACAAGCTTATCCAAATCCTCAAACTTGTCTGGAGAAAAGTATTCAGGAAAGCTTTCTAAGATGTATAAGCCGATGTGCTGCTGCTCACCGTATTTTGATTCAATCAGTTTGCTAGCAAGCTGGTACTGTGCCTCTTGCTCTAAACTGCGGATAGCCTTGCGGTGTTTTGCAAAGATTGCTTTCTTGGCATCAGCACGTACCCCATAGCTTTTGTAACGTGGGTCTGGTTCGTTAGCATCAGCAACGTATGGGCTTTGCCTACCAGCTTCTTCTAGCTCTTTAACAATAGATTTGGCGATAGATTTGGCGGTAGATTTAGTGATAGATGTGTATAGATTCATAAGAATTATTATTGGTCTAATGCTTAGTTAAGCATTGATGCCTAAACTTAAGTGTAGATAAGATATGACTATAATAATCAAATCTTCGATACGATTGAGCGTTATCTACTGTGAAAACTACTGTGAAAACTAATATGAAAACTACGCGCGTAAAAACTACTCACAGGGAAGCTAAGTATTAATGAGTCAAAAGCAGCTTGAAAACTACATCAGCGAATTACAAAGTTTGATTGCTGAGGCTGAATCCAACAACACGCCTCCACCGTTTAAACGTGGTTCCTTTATCGTATCAGCAATCGCTGATGAGGTTGAGATGGATATTGCTAATGTCACGGAAGAAGATGCCATTATCATTGTGGCTGACCTAAACCATATGGGCATAAATGCAGTCATGCGAGATAGTGTGATTTGTAAACACTGTGAACAGCGTGTGCCAAAACAGAGCTTTTGTATAAGCTGTCGCAAAAAATTAGTTCACTAAATTTTTTCTGGATAAAATAAGCCCCAAAAAGTTGACCCCCAAAAAAGTTGACCCCACAGTGGGAACTGTAGGGCCTGAGAGGGAATGAACTCCGATTATGTTCTATTGTCTTGATTGGGATTTTAAACATAATTTTTTGTTCATACCAACGCTAGTTTAGGATGCAAACGCTAGTAAAGCCTTAATGAACACTGACTGCAATCTTACTTCTGTTTGAGCACTTTGAACATTAAGTTGTTGTTTTACTTAATGATTTAGTTTTTTCTAAAAGCGTTCTCTAATGCTAAAATGAAAAAACAGCACCCTTGACCCCTATTTTTAGCCCGTGATACGCTTTGCCAGATAATTTTTGGTAATATACATGATTTTGCATACTCAAATATGTATTTTGCTTAGTAGGACATAGTTTTTGTATAAATATGCAGTAGTATGTATGTTTTATACATAATCTTGCTTAATAGCCATCTGAGGAGACATAATGATTACTGAAGCAGAGGTATTTTTAGCCGCTGAAGGAGAGATGGAAGGGGCAAAGCTTAGACTGGCGGGATTCAGAGATATTCCACAGCTTAGTAGCTTGTATCAGGAGGCTCGAGCTGGTACGGAAGCAAACCATGAAGCTGAAACTGAGGCAGCTATGGAGTCTTGGCTCGAGCAAGGCGGTGCTATGCTTCTAGAATTAAAAGATGGCAAAGTTCTTGGCGCAGTGCGTTGGCAAGAACACTCAAACGGTTGGCAGCTTGATCCAATTGCGACACTACCGTCTTATCGTCAGCGTGGCATTGGTCGCTGGCTGCTTACGGTCGTTGAGTCTTTAGCTATTAAGCGTAATATTGCCTCTCTTCGTCTTGACTTAAAAAGCGAACAAAAAGAAGCCCTGCCGTACTATCAACGTCTTGGTTATTCTAATCAACCCAATGGTGATGACACGATTCACTTACACAAGCGTGTAGGTGGTATTTGGCAAATGCAAAATGAGGAAACAGGTCAAGTTGCACAAGACGAAACCAATGATGAGGTTGAAGCGTTACAGGCTTAACTTTTAAAATTACTTACATATCAAAAGCGTCACCTCTATCATTTTTGAGGTGACGCTTTTTTCTTATCTGGTTTGTAGGATGAGCTAATGCCCATCAAGTAATCTATTCAGGCTTATAGACCTCATGCCGTACACTAATCTTTTCAATGTAATCATTATCTAAAGTAACCCCAATGCCAAAACCTTCAGGCACTTTTTGAATGCCATCGGTAGCGTCAAGAACTTCGTTAGTAATATCTTTTTCCCAGTAACGGCTTGCGCTAGAGGTATCACCAGGTAAGGTAAATCCAGCCAGTGAACTCAAGTGAAGGTTGTGTGCTCTGCCAATGCCAAGCTCCATCATGCCACCGCACCAGACAGGTGCTGCAAAACTTTCAGCAATCTCGTGAACACGTCTAGCCTGTCTGTGTCCACGTACTCGCCCCATCTTCACATTGATAACCCGACCAGCATCACCAGCAAGACCTTTACGGGCATCTTCTGGTGAATGGATAGACTCATCTAAACAGATAGGTGTAGCAAGTAGTTTTTGTAATTGCGTGTGGTCAACAAGATCATCATAGGCAAGGGGTTGTTCTATGTAGTCAAGCCCTAGCTCATCTAAATCTTGAAAGACGCGTGCTTGGGTTAAGGTATAGGCACTATTGGCATCTACAGTCAGTGGCATGTCTGGAAGCGCATCTCTGACAGCACGAAGCGGTGCAACATCCCAACCTGGTTTGATCTTAAACTTGAGTCGGCGGTAACCTTCCTCTTTGTGTCTTTGTGCAATCTCGACAGTTTCTTCGATGCTGTGCTGAATGCCTAAAGATGCGCCTACAGGTATTTCTAGATTTTCACCACCGAGTAATACCCAAAGTGGCATGTTGGCAGCTTTTGCTTGTGCG
>CALDTA010000336.1:0-4804 GCA_937924455.1 uncultured Deinococcales bacterium | reverse complement strand
TGTGACTTCGTTGTTTAAGCTCACTTCATTCATTTGACTCGTTGCGAGTTGAATGTTTAATTGACTGTTTTGGTTAAGAAGTTCAACTGCTTCTGTCTCTGATAGGGTAGATGCAGTTATTGGCGCACTAGTTGGGTTTGGTATGATGGTTGAGAGCTGGGCTTGGGTGCGCTCGAGCTCTTCTGTTTTTTGTGCCAAGACTATTTGGGTATCTTGTAATTGTGCTCGTAATTGTTGATTTGCAGTTTCTAGCGTTGTAGTTTTGTTTGGACTATCAAGTGCAGCATTTAGGTTAGCTTGTAGATTTTCGATACGAGCTTGTCTTTCTGTTAGATCTGCTTGAGCTGCAATAAAAGCTTCTCGTACATCTTGAGTGCTTGTTTGCGTTGTTGAATTAGCAGGTTCCGTCAGCTTTACAAGCGTGCTGCTAAGTTCCACAACAGTGTTTTGTGCTTTATCAAGTTCAGCTTCAAGTTGTTTGGCAGGTAAGAAGGGAACAGATAAAGCTGTAAGAATCAAAAATGCACCTAGAGCACCCGTAATAACATCGAGCATAGATACATTGAATATGTTTACTTCACGGTCACGTTTTGGTCCCACGGTTAGTTACCTTCTCTTATAACTCCCAGTATATGAACTTTCGGTATACTTTTTGGGCATTTGCTTCCATTTGCTTGCATTTGCTTCAGATAGTATTTGTGATCATTATAGCGTTTCCACGTAACAACTGTACACACTAAGTGCGTTAATTCTTACTCGTTACGAAGCTCGCCGATTCACTGCCCGATTCACTTCCCGATTCACTGCAACAGCAGTGAATCGTGGAACTGCTATTAAATACTATATTTTTTCTTTTGAGTTTTATGTGCTAGTTTTATGTGCTAGTTTTATGTGCTTTGAGTTAGTCGAAATATATGTGATGTCAGTGTGATGTCAGTGTTACGCCAGCAGTAGCCTTAATACCAAAAATACCAAAAAGTGACTTTAAAGCTTTACTGAACCTTAAAGCTTTACTGCACCTTAAAGTTTTACTGCACCTTTTGGTAAGGATGCGTTGCTTGGCACACGTAGGACTTCATTGCTCATGCTTTGATCTACATCAAGGCTTGGGTCAAGTCTGTTAATCATGTTGTTAAGCACATAATTGCCTGCACGGTTTAGAACGTCTTCTTCAGAAGATAAGATGATGTTATAAAAAAGCGTGAGGAGAGCACTTAACACAAGTGCAACCAAAGTTGTGTGGAAGGCAACCCCAAGCGAAGCCACAACAGCTTCAAGGTTAATATTTGCAGGATTAATTCCAAGAATCGCAAAAGAAATTCCTAAAACTGTGCCAATAAAACCAATCGTTGGTATGACCCATATCAAGTACCTGATGAGAGTATAGCGAATATCTAGCTTGTGAGATAGCAAATCTAGCTTACCCCTTAAGGCATTTAAAGTTTGCTCAATAGATTCACTATTCATAAAGCGTTTGGTGCATAGGTCGATAAGTATAAAGAGAAAGCCCTGATCGTCACTTTTTAATTCACCCATGCCTCGACGTATTTGGGCAAGATTTGGGATGTCTAAAACAGCACGCTGTGTCTGAGGTAAAAAGTTGCCTTTAAGAAGACTTCGTTCTCTGTGAATACACAAGCCGCGGTACAAGATTTCTCCCATGCCTGCAAAGAAAATAAGAAGACTAAGATTTTGAATGGTAAATGGATAAGGTGGCAATATGGCATTGCTTGTACCAAAGCTCAAATCTTCGCCAATATTACCAAACAAGATGGTTCCGACATATTCTAAAGCTGGAATACGTGCAAATAAACTATTAAAGATAGTAATGAATACAAGGCCCACAACAACACCTGCTGCGATGAGACCATAGCGTAACAGTTGCGAATAAGGTTGAAAGCTGGTCTTGGCTAACCAATGTTCACAGTCAGCCCGAACTATCTTGCGCTGACAAAGCTTACAACGTTCTCCTAGTGTTACAACTAGTCCAATGTCGCAAAATTCTTTTTGTTCAAAAGTAAGCGTTTTCTTACTATATTCTGGTCTTTCAAAGGTTTCTAACATAACAACACTTTCTCAAAAAAATTTGTAATAACTAACAGTCATTGACCTTATAACAAAATAACAAATAACAAAATAACAAATATAAAGTCTATACAACATTCAAAAATAGCAGAATCCTAAAATGCTAGGACTTTATAGTAGTAGTATCAAAGTATTCAAAATAATACTTTGAATTGGAAGCAGCAAAACCGAATATAACAAGAGCAAAAATGACAAGAATTATGCTCCTTGTCTTTAGTTATAACTCATTAAGTTTAGTTTACATCAAAATGAAGAAAAATAGTTTGAAATTTGCCACTCTTTCATAATTTACTCATTGAGTTAGCAAAAAACAATAATTCAATGAATTTTTCGTCATGACTGATGTACGCTTTTGTTAATGATATGCGTACAATGTGAGTTAATTGTTAATGAAGCGATAGTGAAACGTAAGGGAAGTTTATCTATTTTTCATTTTTCTCATTTTTTACATGAGGCAAAATAGTGCTAATGCTGATGGTGACAAGGAAGTAGTGTTTGTGAGAATGTAACTTGTTTTAAGTAATCGCGTATTGAATCTGAAGCTTCGGTCTCAATTCATTTTGATAGCTGTTGAAAAAGTACGCTATAATGCTATTATAATTCTCTTTTTTATATTTTATATTGGAGTGTGCTGAATGGTGACTAGTGTGGATATGACTATAAAATAAGACGTTATTTTGTCAACCTTCGCTTGCAAAATTTGGCTAGATAGTATGGCTGGATAGCTTGGATAGATAGTGTGGGTAGTATGGGTAGCTGTGATCAGAATGTAGAAATTGTTTGGCGTTGCTATTCTAAAGAGATTAGATAGCGCTTACGTTGTTAGCCTATAGGTTGTTATTACTAAACGGTGTTACCACTAGTTAGGGCAACTAGAGTATCCTTATACCTATAACCTAGACTTATAATACCTAGACGTATAATACCTAGACTTACTTATGCTTTCTTTCCTTTTACGCAGACTTTTTGCAACACTCATCACCATTTTTTTAGCAAGCCTTTTGGTGTTTTGTGCACTTTTAGCTATTCCTGGTGATCCTGCTGCTATTATCCTTGGTATTAACGCTAACCCTGAAGCGTTAGCTGCTCTACAAGAGCAATTAGGTTTGGATAAGCCGCCAGCTACACGCTTTTTTGCTTGGCTAGGAGCAATTCTACAAGGTGATTTTGGAACATCAATTAAGTGGGATGTTCCTGTTGCCCAACTTTTAGTGGAAAGATTGCGACTTTCAGCTTTGCTAGCTTTGGGTGGGATTAGTCTTGCTTGCTTAATAGCAATACCACTGGGCATTGTAGCTGCTTTTAACCATCGCAGCTTTTTAGACTTGTTACTTACGATTAGTTCACAGCTTGGTGCGGCTATTCCTTCATTTTGGTTAGCAATCCTTCTTATTTTGTTGTTTGGTGTGAGGTTAGATTGGTTACCCACGACATGGGTGAAATCTGAGCCTTTAAAAAGCATGATTATGCCTGTGATTGCTTTAGGACTTGGACAGGCTGCGGTTATTGCACGTATGACTAGAGCTTCGATGCTAGATGTGCTTTCACAAGATTATGTGCGTACTGCTAAGGCAAAAGGGCTAGCAACCGGTACTGTTATTAATAAACATGCACTACGCAATGCGCTCGTCAACATCGTTACTATTATTGGTTTGAGTTTGTCGCAAGTTATTATTGGAACAATAATTATTGAGCAGGTTTTTGCCTTACCAGGTATGGGGCGTTTGGTTCTCACGGCGATTTCAGCCAGAGATTTCCCGCTGCTGCAAGGTGGTATTTTGGTGTATGCCACAATTATCGTGCTACTTAGCTTCATTGTGGATATGGCTTATAGCGTCTTAGACCCTAGGATTCGTTATGCCTAAAGCAGTTGTTAAAAACCGTTCTAAGAGGAGAAGGGTGGGCTCGAGCCTACTCTCCAAACTCAACCTAATCATCGGATTAGTACTCACCTCCACCGTTGCCATAGCAGCAATCCTAAGTTTCTTCTGGCTACCCTACGACCCAAATGCAAATGACTGGGGGGCGATTCTCAGTGGACCTAGCAATGAACACTTTTTGGGAACAGATAATCTTGGACGTGATCTATTAAGTCGCCTTTTGCTTGGGTCTAGAAGTGCGCTTTATGTTGGCTTTGTAGCTGTTGGCATTGCCTTAAGCATAGGCTGTACTTTAGGGGCTTTAGCTGCGTACATAGGTGGTTGGTTTGATGAGGTCATCATGCGCATTGTTGATGTGCTGCTTGCTTTTCCAGCAATCTTACTTGCCTTACTACTAGCTGCGATCTATAAACCAGGTACCCTTACTGCTATGACTGCTATCGGCATAGCAACAGTTCCCGTTTTTGCACGTTTAATGCGCGCCTCGGTATTGTCAGTTAAGCCAAAAGATTATGTGGAAGGTAGCCGTGCGCTTGGTGCGGGGCATGGTCGGATTATGCGTCGTTATATTTTGCCAAATGCCTTTACGCCGATTATTATTCAGGCTTCGCTAAGTTTGGCGATAGCAATATTGGCTGAGGCAGCACTTAGCTATCTTGGCTTGGGAACATCTCCACGTGTTCCCAGTTGGGGGAATATGCTCAAAGATGCCCAAGAGTCGATTTTCCTCAGCCCATATCCAGCAATAGTGCCTGGTGTAGCAATTATGGTTACGGTGCTAGGTTGGAGCTTGTTGGGTGATGGACTTCGGGATGTACTTGATCCTACTGATTAGGTTT
>CALDTA010000335.1:0-4355 GCA_937924455.1 uncultured Deinococcales bacterium | reverse complement strand
TTATATTTACTGCTTTCAAAGGCTGTTGCCTGTTCTTTTATATCAGACATAATTTCACTCCTATATGTTGTTCAAGTTTATCAACCTACTGCCAGATATGCTAGATATGCTCAACATTGCTAGATATGCTCAATATTGCTAGATATTCTCAATATTACAATGCATAAAAAAACCCTAACCTTGACATCCTTTTGATATCTACATGGTTAGGGCGTGAAAAAACAAGTAACTAAAACTCGCTAATTCACCCCACTTGTCAGCAGCAGTTGTATTGATTTTTGCTTCAATTCAAATACCATAATGCTTCAATCCTAGTCTCTTTAAGATGATTTGTCAACAACATAATTTGTCAGGTGTGTTAACACTACAACTTCATTACAACTTCACTACAACTTCACGCAATCAATTAGTTTAAATTTTTACCAAGATCCGATTGTTTATCTCTAATATCTTTAGTTACTTGGTTTAAGGTATCTTTAATTCCATCTTGCACCGAAGCTGTTTCCACGCTATCTTTCACATTAGTAGACATTTTTGTTGTTTTCGTATCAAAGACTTCACGAATATCATCAAAGCTATCCTCTACAGTATCAAAATCTTGAGTATCAAAAGAGGAATTACTATCAAACCCAGCTTCACGACTTTGAGTATTTTTTTCTAAATCTTTTACATCATCTTTGACTTCATTTCGCACGTCAGAAAAAACCTCTTCGAGGCTTTCTTGCTTTTTATCTCGGTTGTACTTACTTACAAAGCCTGGTTTTGCGACAGTATCATTAGAAAAATCTTGGTCTGTTATATCTTCTAAGGTAAAGCTCGAGCTCTTCCTATTTGCCTTGTCTCGACTATATTCCAGCTTATTAGTCTTCTTCTCTGGAAAACTACCAAACCTTACTGACTCATCTTCTAAAGTTCTTTTATCTTGTGGAGCATTATCTATATTTTCAGTTTGACTTAACCTATCATCAAAAACTGGTTTGTTAGGCTCTACCTGAGCTACTTCTGATTTACTATCTACTGTAGACTCGCTTTTGGCAACAGGTTTACTATCTACAGGCTTACCTACAGGCTTTAATGAATCGAGTGATTCACCAACATCTTTAACTTCATCAAATTCGTTAGCAATATTTTTAGTAGCAATCTTTTGCTTATCTGTTCTAGCTTCTTTACTCTCAAAACTCTCAGCACTACCCTCAGACTCACGACTTATTAGTTCCTCAGCAGAAACAGGCTGCCAATTTTTAGGTTGTGGGGCATCGTCAACAACATCATCACTACCATCTAAGGCTGCTCTGTCATAGTCTGCATCTGCCAGCGGTAAGTTATTTTCTTTATCGAAACGCAATATATTGCTTTCGCTGTTTTTGTTTAAATCCTCACCAGATGTAACTAAGGTACTCCAAGTTGATTCATCGGTATTGGCTTTAATATCCTTGGCTTTAATATCATTGGCTTTAATATCTTGGTTATTTTCTTGGGTTTCACCGTGGACCAAAAAATCATTTTGCTGCTGAGTCATCAGCTCTTCATGACGGTCTTCATAAGCCGTAGCAGGAAGATTTGGACTACTCATGTTCACAAGAGTATCTTTTTGAAGTTCATAGATGTATTGCGACTCTATACGTACACGTTCTGTTTCATCACGAATTTCTTGTAACAAAGCCTCTGTAACCTTAAAGCCATGTAACAGTTCGACGATACGACCAAGCGCAAGCAAAATAAAGCTAGCTGCTAAAATCAAAACGCCAAGCAACAACATCAAAAAGCTTGGCAACATTTCAGATGCCAATAGTCCATCTAGCCCATCTGGTAACCGTAATATTCTGAATAGAAGAAATGCTAGCAGAACAAAGCCAACTACTCCTACAACTTTAAAAGAAAACCCAGCTCGATTATTTTCCACTTCTGCTCCTCACAACACAGCTCATTAGCAAAACGCTATCAAGCCAACAGTTGTTCTCATCCCCAAAAAACTTTACAAGAAAAACCTAAAAATCAAAACTTTCTATATATAAATGTTACATCTCACTGTATCTAACATTTATATCTCACTGTATCTAACATTGCTCTAAATCTAATACTGCTCTAAATCTAATACTGCTCTAAATCTATATCCAAAATGCATCTAAGTAACACTACTATACAAACTTGCACCAAGTTTTGACTTATACTCGCTTTGACTTACTACTTGTTTTGACTTACTACTTGTTTTGCATACATTTCGTTTTGCATACATTTACCCAATTTGCATATATTTATGTTTATTGCATATAGTACAAATACGTTACAGCACAAATACGTTACAGTTAAGTATGCTCCCAATATGCAATCATACGCTAAGAAACTTACAAAACGATAAAAACACATAACATTTGCGCTTTTATACAACAAGCAGTACACAAAATTGTATCACCTTAAAAATCCATCTTACTATAAAAAAGTCCTTCACCTAAAGTTAATGTTTATATAGGAAAAGACTTTCTAGACGAAATAACCGTTCTCTTTATTAAGTTGGATTAACTTCGTTTTATAACTTAAAGGGTTGACCTTGCTCTGAACTTTCATAACCAGCTAAAACTAAACGGATAGCTTCCAAGCCATCGTTACCAGAACATATAACTGGCTTAGCACTACGAATAGATGCTTCAAGATACTTAATTTGTTGAATATGCCCGCCTGCTGAAGGGAAGCTATAGCTTGCTCTGTCTGTTTGGTCCCAGCTTTGTCCTACCGATTGACGATAAGAGTGCAACAACTCAGTCTTACCATAGCGATTGGTCAATTCAAGGCTTCCTTGTGTGCCATAAATCCAGAATCCTTCTTCCCAACCTGTAGCAGTCCAAGCATTTTCAACACTACCTAAAGCACCTGAGCTAAAGCGCAAGCTTGCGTGCGAAGTATCTTCTACATCTATATCTTCAAATTTCAAGGTTGCAACGTGGGCAAATATTTCAGCAACATCTCCTGCAAAATAACGCGCTAAATCCATCATGTGGCAGCCATTATCTAGCATTGTGCCGCCACCTTGGTGTGCTTTACTGCCAAAGACACCACGTACCCTTGCATCACCACCCCAGTCATGTGCCTGACGTAAACGAACAAAGGTAATATCCCCAAGCACACCAGAATCAATGATGCGCTTTGCTTGTTGTGGTCCACTTGCTGAACGCAAATGATGTCCGATTTGCAAAACAACCTTGTGTTCCTGTGCTACAGCAATCATTTTTTCAGCATCATCAAGCGACATGCTAATCGGCTTTTCACAGAGGATATGCTTGCCTGCTTTGGCAGCATCTATGCTAATGGGTGCATGATAGGCATTTGGCGTACAAATAGAAACAACTTCAACCTCTGGATTAGCTAATAGCTCTTTGTAATCGGTATAGCTCGAGCCAGCCTTCCATTGCTCCTTACGTTTTTCAAGTATTTCTTCATTGATATCAGAAATCGCAACGATGTCAGCACCAATTGCCTGATAGCCTTCAAAATGATTTTGTGCAATGCCACCTGTACCAATGATACCTACCTTTAGGGGCTGGTTAGTTGGCATCTAATCTGTATTCCCTACAATATGTTCTTTCGTTGGGTTCGGAACGGGCTCGAGCTCCACACTATTCGGCGCATCATGGGTTGGTCGGGTAAACGGTCGCTTTGCCCACTTACAAGCATTCGCAATCACACGAAGCACGTTTTCATTATGGTAAGTCGGAAATGTCTCATGCCCAGGACGAAAATAAAATATATTGCCGTGACCTCGTTGCCAAGTACAAGCACTACGAAAGACTTCGCCACCTTGAAACCAGCTCAGCATCAAGACTTTATCTGGCGTTGGAACATCAAAGCGTTCGCCATACATTTCTTCTTCTTCAAGTTCAAAATACTCAGGAATACCTGCCATAATTGGGTGACTTGGTTCGATGTTCCAAAGGCGTTCTTTTTCGTCTGCCTCACGCCATTTCAAACTACAATTTGTGCCTAACATGGCAGCAAATATTTTAGAAAAATGTCCAGAATGTAGCACAATCAATCCCATACCACTGAGGACCTGTTGACGCACACGTTCGACGATTGCATCATCAACGTCTTGGTGTGCTACATGCCCCCACCAAATGAGAACATCGGTATTTGCAAGAACATCTTCTGTTAAACCATGCTCAGGCTCCTGCAACGTTGCTGTAGCGCATTTGAGATTACTATCAAGGGCTTCTAAATGCTTTTTTAGTGCGCCATGCATACCATCTGGGTAAATCGCTTTCACTACTTCTGACTTATTTTCATGGATAAATTCATTCCAGATTGTGACATTAACTGTCGAATTATTTTGTGCTGTTTGTGCTATTTGTGTCATAGGCTTT
>CALDTA010000334.1:0-2684 GCA_937924455.1 uncultured Deinococcales bacterium | reverse complement strand
AAGGTTGTTTTTCTTGAAGCATCTTACTTGAATCCCCTCTAACTCCCCTTTTTCAAAGCTACGGAGTTAACACATCTTTTTCTCAGATAAGGAATTTTACTCATAAAGGCGTAAAACCTAGTGAAAACGAGCAATTTTTTGCAAAAATGGTCAATTTTCGAGTGTTTTTCGCCTCTCATAATTTCCTTAGTGATAGAATTCTATCTAAATAAGAACCCTGTCCTAGACAGTGATTCTGGAGATGTGTTAACACGGTAGCTTTAAAAAAGGGGGAGGGTTTTTAGTTTTAGCTTTTTAGTTCTACCCTTTTCCAAAGGGGAGTTAGAAGGGATTCCTCAAAAGATTAGGTAAACCTTATGCCCTACCAACCAACTATCACAGAAAACTTTTTAACCTCAGATAATCTAAAGATTGTCTGGCACAGGTGGGATGCAACAACCAAAGCGAAAGCTATTGTTGTCATATCTCATGGCTTTGGTGAACATTCGCTTCGCTATGACCATGTTGCAGAACATTTAACAAGCAACGGCTACATCGTTTATGCACTTGATTATCGTGGTCACGGCTTAAGTGCTGGTCCTAAAGCGCAAATTAAACATATTGCTGACTATCAACCTGAGCTTGCTCAGCTTATTGATTTAGCACAAACAGACCATCCAGATTTACCGTGTTTTCTGTTTGGACATAGCATGGGTGGGGCAGTTGCGATTGGCTATGTACTTGAACATCAAAACCAGTTAAAAGGCTTAGTCCTAAGCGCACCTTACTTACGCAATGCTGCGCCAGTATCTCCGCTACTCGTTAGTGTGGCAAAGCTTGTTGCAAAGATTGCACCAAATTTAGCAACCCAAGCAGTGGATGCTACAGCAATTTCTCGTAATCCTGATGAAGTTAAGGCTTATATCGAAGACCCTTTGATTTACTCTGGCAAAGTGAAAGCGGCTATGGGCAATGCGCTCTTAAGCATTGGTCCTGAAATTTTGACCAGAGCCTCACAACTTAGCTTGCCTATTTTGATTATGCATGGAGAAGCAGATGCAATTGCTGACTGTGAAGGTAGTAAAGAGCTATATGAAACTGTTAGTTGTGTTGATAAAGAACTAAAGTTATACCCTGAGTCTTATCATGAAATTGTGAATGACTATGATGTTGAACAAGTTTTGCAGGATATGACGGGTTGGCTCGAGCGCCATACCTAAACACATGCCTAACACATATCTAACCCACACCCCCCGCTATTCAAGAAGCAATTACAAAAATCATCCGAGTCATTAAATTATCCATTAATTTTCTGAAAACAGAAAAACCAAAGTGCAACAAAAACTACTAAAGCATTACTCGCCTCACTTAGAAAATAGCAAAAAACAACAAAAAATCTTTACAAAAACACCATTATCATTTCTAAAACTATAGAATATCGTTTACGTTTTATGATATATCATAAGATAAATACACATAAACAATGTATTAAAGACATTTTGGACTTTACGACCATTAAAAACGTGTTACACTCAACATAGTGTGGTTAAGAAAAAACATTTTTATACTCAATATTAATACTCCCACTTCATGCCGAAACGGCAGAAGTGGATTTTTTTTGCTACACAAGTGAATTTTATAGAGAAGTGTGACTAATCTGCTGAATTTTTTCAGATACTAGAATCTGAACATCTTCGGTAAACGTCTGACCTTTCGGAGGTACCATGCTTGAGAAGTTAAGTAAAGTTCAGGCCCGCGACTTAGAACTTGATGTTCTAGCAAAAGAGCGTAAGGAAACACCAGAAGAATTAGTAGAAGCAACAAATAAGAAGGCAAGTTTAGAACAGCATGTTGAAGCTGTTCAAGCTAAGTTCGACGATGTGCGTCGTCGGGCAGATGCAAACCAACTTGAACTAGACTCGCTAGAAGAAAGACGTAAAGCTGCTGCAGACGC
This sequence comes from uncultured Deinococcales bacterium, assembly GCA_937924455.1. Taxonomy (GTDB): domain Bacteria; phylum Deinococcota; class Deinococci; order Deinococcales; family Trueperaceae; genus CALGZD01. Next base: position 751 of record CALDTA010000334.1, on the reverse strand, counting down.
TGCACTTATGGCAGAAAGTAGCAAAGAAGCCTCTCAATACCAAAACCAAGAAATTCAATTAGCAAATCGCTACCAAGAGCTCGAGCAAGACACTTTCCCACTCCTCAGCGTACAAGAAGACCTTGAAGGGCAACTTGGGAACTTAAAAACCGAACTTGAAGAACTCAAACCAGTCCTTGCAAAACTAGAAAAAGCTGAAGAAGCCAGAGTCCAAGCAGTGGATGAAAAAGTTTCTGTGATTCACGGTGACAGAGATGCGATTGCAAGAGAAATTGATAAGCCATTACTGAAGCAGTATGAAATGGTCAGACGTTCAAAGCGTGGTATGGGTCTAGCAACAGTCAATAAAAACACCTGTGGTGGTTGCAGTATGCGTTTACCAATTCATATCGTTCAAAAAGTATTACGTAACAATGGTATTGTTCGCTGCCCAAGTTGTAGTAGAATTCTTTGGCACAAGCAAGAGCTAGAGGCTTAGTACTTTAGGCTTAGTACTTTAGGCTTTAAACTTTAAACCACTGTTTCGATAGACAATTACAATTTTTCATCTACTCATAGTAAAAATGAATGATGTCTCGTTATAGTTAAAAACTTATGTTTTTTACTTGACTAGTTTTTATGAATGGCTTTACTAAATAGGCTAATCAGTTGCTGCTGTATAAGTCTGTTTATCTAATATTCAAACTTTACCAAAGCAGATTTTGTCACAATCAACATCTGATTAGCCGAAACACTCTCCCAGTGATTTTCT
>CALDTA010000333.1:0-6144 GCA_937924455.1 uncultured Deinococcales bacterium | reverse complement strand
GTGCTGCTATCTAGGGTGCTGCTACAAAAGAAAATACTCGCCAAAAGAAAATACCCCGTTACTCTGGTGTGAGCGTACGGGGTATTTTTAAAACTTAGCATTGGGGGCAATGTAAGTAAAGTTAGGCTTTTAAGCCACAATAACTGGGAAGTATCTCATCAATGGCACCTCTCCCAAAATACCACTGCTTCGAAGTTATCCCGTTAGTCTTGCTGGTCTTACTAGTCTTGCTGGTCTAACTGGTCTTACTAGTCTTGCAGTCACTCAAGTCCCTTCCTCCTCCACAAAGTTCAGGTCAAGAACAACTTAAAAATAAGTATAAGCGAAACGTTACTGAAGTGTTAGCGAATTTGCTAAACACAACTTTTAGTTGCTTCTCATCTTTTGACTTTATCCGCATCTTACAAGCAATCAACGTACTTGCTTATCACAACTTATCTTAATGCACTTAACTATTGCGACACGTATAAAGTCTTGCAGTTTTCTTCGCTTCGCTCAGAAAACGTGCTAATTCTAATTTCCCAAACTAACTAACTGTCTCGCAGAGTTCAAGCATTTCCTCAACGCTACAAAACTTTACACGAGGGCGACCTTGTTCTTCACCTTTTTTGAGCTCGAGCGCATCGATGTGCTTCCAATCATCAAAGCGTACATAACGCACATTCTTAGCAGCTAGTAGCTTTTCAATAGCTGAAGGTTCAGCGTCAACATCATCTACTAACTTAAGCGAAGCAACATCTTCTAACAGCTTTTGCATACTTTCGAGCGCATCTGCTTTGTTTGTACCGATCACACCTGACGGTCCACGCTTAATCCAGCCAGCCGTATATTCACCAGACACAACATTGCCATCGGTATCAGTCACACGACCTTCAACATTTGGAATTGTGCCACGTCGCTCATTAAAAGGAACACCTTCAAGCGCCACACCTCTGTAACCAACAGAGCGCATAACCATACCTGCGCTAATCTCTTCCATCTCGCCAGTACCAACAGAGTTTAGATAGCCATCTTGGTTTTCAAGACGATTCTTTTCAAGTTGAACAGACTCAACCTTGCCGTCACCACTTAGCTCTTTTGGTGAGACTAAAAACTTTAGGTGTAAGCGTCTTGCCTTTGAAGTATCTACACCGTCATGCTCTTCAAGGAATTGACGCATAACTTTAATATTGTTTTTAGAATTATTGTCATTTTCTAAAGAAGCTTCGCTTGCTTCGTCAAGCTCTAAATCAGCAGGGTTGATGACTAAGGCAGCATTATCTAGCTCAGTCAATTCACGAAGTTCTTTAGTCGTAAATTTTGCCTGAGCAGGACCACGACGTCCTAACATATAGATGTCTTTAACTTTACTCTGCTTTAGTGCCTCTACTGCATGATCTGCAATGTCAGATTCCGCTTGCAACTCTTCAGCAGTCTTTGCCAATATACGGCAAACATCAACAGCTACATTACCCATGCCCACAACCACAACGCTCTCAATATCAAGGTTTGGCTGTAAATCTTTATAGTCAGGATGTCCATTATACCAAGCAACAAACTCAGTAGCAGATAAACTACCAGCTAAATCTTCACCAGGAATATTCAAACTACGATCAGAAGATGCGCCCACCGTGTAAACAAGTGCATCGTAATGTTTACGCATCTCTTCATGGCTCAAATCTTTGCCAAATTCAACATGACCGAAATAACGCACTCGCTCATGGCTGATGGTACGGTCAAACATCTTCGTCACTGATTTTATCTTTTGATGATCAGGTGCAACACCATAACGCACAAGTCCATAAGGCGCTGGTAAACGGTCAAAAATATCAACTGAGACATTGACATCTTCTTGCTTGACAAGTGCTTCAGCCGCATAAAATCCTGATGGTCCTGCACCAATGATAGCAACACGTAGAGGTCTATTTAAACTTAATTCTGACATCCATTAACTCCTGAACTGTTTTTTAAGTTGTGGAACATACTCATGCTCGGTTAGGAATACAACACAACCTTATAGATTTAATTTAATCTTAACTTTCTTAAGTTTACCGTTTTTGGCTTTACTGACGTTAGGGCGTATATTAGTGGTGTCACACGGTTTAAATACTACTCTTTAATAGTACTTGATACTATTTAATATCACGTTTTAATAGCGTTTCCTCGAAATACTGACCCTACTTTATGGGTTTATTCTTACTCGCGCTGTGTGGTTTTCACAGACATCTGCATCGCCGATTAACTGACCCTAGTCAGTTAATCGTGGAATAGTTATAAGTACTCTGCCCCATTCAAAAATGATAATTTATGGTCATGAATACTAGCTCTAATCCACAAGCACAAAGCTTGTTCAAAAAACACTTTTCACACGATACAACCCACCATGTTCAAGCACCAGGCAGAGTCAATCTAATAGGTGACCATACCGATTATGTTGATGGCTTTGTCTTCCCTGCTGCTCTTAGTCTTAAAACACATATAAGCTTTAGTAAAAACAACAGCAATACTGTAAACGCTGTTTCAAGTAGTCTCGATAATCAAACAAGCTTTGAAATTAATTTCGGAACTAATGAAGCAAAGGTTCAAGGCTGGGGAAAGTATCTTGCTGGTGTCGCTTGGGCACTTACAGAAGCAGGTCACAAACTCAGTGGTTTGGATATTGCTATCCACAGTGATGTTCCTACTGGCTCTGGTTTGTCAAGCTCCGCTGCTCTAGAAATTGCCACGGCCAGGGCTTGGCGAGATATCGACAATTTGGATATTAATGATGTAGAACTAGCCCTGCTTTGTAAAAAAGCTGAAAATGAATATGTAGGTGTGCCTTGTGGCATCCTAGACCAATTTGCTTGTAGCGTACCTGACATTGGGCAAGCTGTAGTACTGGATTGTAAATCTTTAGATTATGAGGTTGTAAGCCTGCCAAAAAATTGGATGTTTGTGGTCATCAATTCAAATGCACAACATAGCCATGACGATTCAGGCTATGAAACCAGAGTTCAAGAATGTCAGATGATTGCACAAACACTTGGTTTAGAAAATATTCAGGCACTGCGAAATCTTCAACCAGAGGATATTAATAAAATCGGTAGCAAAACTGATAATGAAGTGCTGGTAAAACGTGCTCGCCACCTTTATAGCGAGAATGTAAGGGTGGCTCGAGCCAAGGAAGCGATGCAATCAGCCAACCCTATCCAATTTGGTGAACTCATGACTGAATCACATATCTCTTTACGTGATGACTATCAAACTTCAGCCGAAGAACCAGATAAACTCATGGAAGCTTGCCTAACTTTTGAAGGCTGCTTTGGTTCACGCATCACAGGTGGTGGCTTTGGTGGTTGTGTTGTCTCACTGATTGATAAAAAAAATAAAGATAGTTTTGTAGAACATGTTTTAAAACAATTTCCGCAAGGCAGTTATGAAGCCGATGTCTCCGCCTAAGGTAAGATAGCCCAGTATGTAAGATGCATACCTATTTTTGCAGATTTGAGCGTGTTTTTAAGCTGTATCATTAAATCTAGCGCAAAAACCGCAAAGTGAAACCCTCTTCACTTCTCACAATATTATTCAATGAATATTATGAAACATACTAATACAGGGTTTCACTACTCATTAAACTCCAAACGTTTGTCTGTTAAACTAAGTCTATATGGCGAATTTGAACGACCAGCCCCTAATCGATGTTGACATCACAACCCTTATGCCTTTTCTCGGACAGCTATCCTTAGGGGGCTTCTTAGGTTTTGCAACAGGCTATGCAATCAAAAAGATCAGCAAAGTTCTTATCATTATTATTGGTGTCCTGTTTGTATTGATGCAACTCGCCGCTAATCAAGGTTATATCAATATTGATTGGCTCAAAATTCAAGATACACTCAACCCATTTTTCGAACCCAATAACATCAATCAAGGCTGGCGAGGTCTTCTCGATAGATTAACAGCAGATCTTCCTTTTGCAGGTGGTTTTGTAGCCATGCTGATTGTTGGTCTCAAGCAAGGTTAAATCCAGCACGGTTAAATCTAGCAAAGTTAAGTCTAGACACAAACACTCACTAAGGTTAGTCACCAATATCCACTTTTTTCAACAAGAAATCTACACTGAGACATTCACTATGTAAAGCTTTTCTCACTCAATGATATTATTTCAGGTAGACTACAAATAGGGAATCGTGAATTCATGGATTTAATTAGTTTAATTAGCACCTTTACACTCATACCTCAAGCCGCACAAGCTACAACTGCAGACTTACCTCGCATTGTTTCTTCAGCTGGTTTGTGGTTTTTAGTCGGTCTTATTTTAGGCATTCTTGTTCGTTTTTTCGTTAATAGAGTAGCTAAATGGCTTGGCGCAGGCTTACTCGTCCTGCTACTTCTAATTGGTCTTGGCATTGTTTACGTAAATACCAACAACGTCAACTCTTTCTTTATCGCCATTTCAGAATGGCTCATCAACCTCTTTAGAGATGTCGGTCAATTCGCATCTTTAAATAACATCACAACAATTGCACTTATTGCTGGCTTAGCTATGAGTATTTATTACCGAAACACCGCTAAAGGTGGCGACTAAGCGAATTTAATCATTAGTTCTTTCTAATTTCTAAAATCTCAGCCCATTCTCAGCCCATTCAAAGAGAATGGGCTTTATTCTTGTATCGCATTCTTGTATTGCTTAACTGCAGGCTTACAGAAGTAGTTTTGATAGTTGAAAAATCTTCATACTTGTACAAACTTGGATAAAACCACCTAAAACTACCTAAAACCACCCATAAATCTGAGTATGAGGCACTCAAACCTCTTGACAATCAACCAAAAAGTAACATAATATTTTGGACGAAATTAGCACTCTCAATGTAAGACTGCTAAAAGACTCTAATTTCACTCTACCTTTATAGGAGGAAAAAAATGGGCCTTAAACCAATCGGTGACAAGCTTATTATCGAGGTAATTGATGAGCCTCAAACAACATCAAGCGGTATTGTACTACCTGACAGTGCAAAAGAGAAAAGCCAACGCGGCAAAGTAATTGCTGTAGGTAGTGGCAAAGTTTTAGACAACGGTGAGCGTGTAGAACTTGAAGTGAAAGTTGGCGACACTGTTGTTTTTGCTAAATATGGTGGCACAGAAATTAACATTGATGGCCAAGACCTCATGATCATGGCTGAGCGTGACATTCACGCGATTGTCGAATAAGGGAGCTTAGAACATGGCAAAAGATATTGTTTTTAAAGACGAATCACGTCGTAGCTTAGAGCGTGGCGTAAATGCTGTTGCAAATGCAGTAAAAGTAACACTAGGACCAAAAGGTCGTAATGTTGTTCTTGAGAAAAAATTTGGTAGCCCAACCATCACTAAAGATGGCGTTACTGTAGCAAAAGACATCGAACTTTCTCATCCAATTGAAAACATCGGTGCAAAGCTTCTTATCGAGATTGCTAGCAAGACCAATGACATCACTGGTGACGGTACAACTACTGCTACAGTGCTTGGTCAAGCAATCGTTCGTGAAGGTCTTCGTAACGTTGCATCTGGTGCTAATCCACTAGCACTTAAGCGTGGCATTGACAAAGGTGTAGAAGCTGCAGTTGCTGAAATTCATAAAATGGCTGCTTCAATTGAGACAACTGAAGATGTTGCTAAAGTTGCATCAATTTCTGCGAATGAAAAAGAAATCGGTCAACTTATTGCTGATGCAATGGACAAAGTTGGTCGTGACGGTGTTATCACTGTTGAAGAATCAAAAACACTTAACACTGAACTAGACGTTGTTGAAGGTATGCAGTTCGATAAAGGCTATCTAAGCCCGTACTTCATCACTGATAGTGACGCTATGGAAGTAGTACTTGAAGATCCATTCATGCTAATTTTCGAAAAGAAAATTGCTGCACTAAAAGATCTTCTACCAGTCCTCGAGCAAGTTGCTCAAACAAGCAGACCGCTTCTTATCATCGCTGAAGATGTTGAAGGCGAAGCGCTTGCAACACTAGTTGTAAACAAACTACGTGGCACACTAAACATTGCTGCTGTTAAAGCACCAGGCTTTGGTGACCGCCGTAAAGAAATGCTAAAAGACATCGCAGCTGTAACAGGTGGCGAAGTTATCTCTGAAGATATGGGTCACAAGTTAGAGCTAGTAACCCTAGAGCAACTAGGTACTGCTAAGCGTGT
>CALDTA010000332.1:0-3349 GCA_937924455.1 uncultured Deinococcales bacterium | reverse complement strand
TCAGTCATGCCAAGCAGCACTGCTACCGCTGCTGCGTCTTTTTTGTCATTGCCTTGCATACCTTCCATATGACTGACCACTTGCTGCGCTTTATCATCTTCTAACGTTGCAAGGTGTTTTTCTAAATCAGCCGTGGTTGCTTTCGGACCAGATGGCGCTTTTTTAGGCTTCTTCTCACTAGCAGGTTTGCGGGCACGACCAAAGGCCATACGAAGTTTGAACATGGCACTCTTATGCACTTTTTTGACATCGTCTTCAGTCATGCCTAAGAGCGTCGCTGTGGCAGCAGCATCTTTCTTCTCAGTGCCGTTCATGCCTTCAAGATGTGTGACAACGTGTTGCGCTTGTTCATCAACTTCACTCAAATGCTTTTCCAAATCTGCAGTTGTTGCTTTTGGACCAGCAGGTGCTTTTTTCTTCTTGGCTTTCTTTTCACTAGCAGGTTTGCGAGAGCGACCAAAAGCCATGCGAAGTTTGAACATAGCACTCTTGTGCTTTTTCCGTACTTCTTCTTCACTTAAGCCAAGTTCATCGGTGATGCTCAGAATGTCACGTTTTTCCTGACCATTCATACCTTCTATCAAACTGACAACTTTGGCATCTTCCTCACTGAGCATATCCAAAAAGCCTGCAAGTTCTTCAGTCGTTGCTTTAGGACCCGCAGCTTTTTTCTTTTTGGCAGAACTTTTGCTGATTTTACCTTCAAGTAGCTTTACGGCATCTTCGAGTGTAAAGTCTTCAACGCTTGCATCTTTTGGTAAAGATTGATTGGTACGGTTGTGTTTTACATAAGGTCCATAGCGACCTTGTAAGATGTTGAGCTCAACACCGGTTTCAGGGTGCTCACCTAAAGTTTTAAGCGGTTTGTTCTTAAGCTCTTTTTCAATGATGAGTTCGAGTGCTCTTGGTAATTCAACTGTTAGAACGTCATCGTCTTTTTTGAGCGAAGCAAAGGTGCTAGCGTGTTTAACATAAGGTCCAAAACGACCGATGCTAGCTTGAATCGCTTTACCTGTTTCAGGGTGGACACCAAGTTCTCTTGGCATACTGAGTAAGCCTATGGCTACGTCTTCAGTGACTTCTTCAAGTGTCATGCCTTTAGGCAATGACATACGCTTAGGTTTTTCGCTATCGCCAAGTTGTACGTATGGACCATAGGGACCTTGGCGAAGGAGCATTTTTTCGCCATCGGGGTGGATGCCAAGTTCTTTGCCGTCGGTTGCGCCTTCTTCTAGGGCGCGCTCGAGCATTTCTCTATCAATGTCAGCAGGGGCAATGTCATAAGGCAGATTGCCACGTTCAATGTCGGGCTCACCATCTTCGTTCAGCCTGTCATTGATACGTTCTGCATATGGACCATAGCGCCCAACCCGAATGGTGATGTCTCCCCATTTATCATCAGTGATGGTAGACATTTCTCTTGGGTCGAGTGCTTCTGTGCCAATATCAATGAGTTGTGTGATGCCATTAGCACCTTTATAAAATTGTTCTAGATAAGGTCTGCCTTCGGCGTCGCCTGTGGCAATGTCATCAAGAACATTTTCCATGTTCGCGGTAAAACTAACATCAACAAGTCTATCAAACTGTTTTTCCATGACATTGTTAGTGGCAAAGGCTGTAAAGCTCGGCACAAGTGCAGAACCTTGTTTACGGACATAGCCACGTTTGATGATGGTGTCGATGATACTTGCATAAGTACTTGGGCGACCAATGCCTTCTTGTTCTAGTAGCTTTACCAGTGAAGCTTCTGTATAACGTGCAGGAGGTTTTGTTTCGTGACCTAAGGTTTCAAGTGCATGACAGTCAAGCACTTGCCCTTCAGTTAGTTCTGGAAGTGGTTGCTCTTGATCATCCAATGCACTGTCAGGGTCATCGCTACCTTCAACATAAGCTCTAAAAAAGCCTGGGAAGTCAATCGTTTTGCCAGAGGCTCTAAAGGTAGCAACATCTGTATTACCTGCTTCAATGGTCGCAGTGACAAAGGTAAGACGTGCTTCAGCCATCTGAGTCGCTACAGTGCGTTTCCAGATGAGGTCATAGACTTTTGCTTCAGCATCTCGTAAACCAAGCTCCTGAAAGGTTTTCATTTCTGTACCTGCAGGGCGAATGGCTTCGTGTGCTTCTTGAGCATTTTTTGATTTACCCTTGAACTGTCTTGGTTCTGCGCTCAAGTATTCATTGCCATAGCGGTTTTCAACAGCTTTACGACTTGCATCAATTGCCTCTGTAGACAAGTTGGTTGAGTCTGTACGCATGTAGGTGATGAAACCGTTCTCGTACAAGCTTTGGGCGGTGCGCATCGTGTCTTTGGCTGTCATACCAAGTTTACGGCTAGATTCTTGCTGTAAGGTTGAAGTTGTAAATGGGGCAGAGGGTGAACGCTTAGCTTGTCGCTCCTCAATTTTTTTGACTTGCCAGCGTTCTGCCTTGAGTTTTTCGGTTAATGATCTAGCTTGTGCTTCTGGAAGCATAAGAACATCTTTGCCTTCCACAAGCTTTGCTTTTAGCTTACCTGTGTCAGGATCAAAGTCTTTACCTGTTGCTAGACGAATATCATTCAAGCGAGTCATAGTCGCTTCGAAATTTTTAGGGTCAGCTGTTTTACTCAGTGTAGATTTCAAATCCCAGTAGCTTGCAGACATGAAGGCAAGACGCTCACGTTCACGTAATACGAGTAAGCGAACAGCTACACTCTGTACACGACCAGCAGAAAGCTTTGGTGCAACCTTTTTCCAAAGGAGTGGTGAGATGCTATAACCAACCAGTCTGTCGAGCATACGGCGTGTTTCTTGGGCATCAACCAAATCAGTATCAATATCACGTGTTTTGTTGAGTGCTTCGTTGATTGCCATTTCGGTAATCTCATGAAATACCATGCGTTTTACAGGCACATTTGGTTGTAAGACTTCAAGTAAATGCCAGCCAATTGATTCACCTTCACGGTCTTCGTCAGTTGCAATGAAGAGGCTATCAGCATCTTTGAGGGCAGCTTTGAGTTGGCTAACGACTTTTTTCTTACTTGGAGGAATGATATAGAGCGGTTCAAAGTTCTGATCTACATTGATACCAATGCGTGACCAAGCCTGATCTTTGAACTCTTTAGGGATTTGTTCAGCCTTGGCAGGCAAGTCTCTGACATGCCCCATGCTAGCCTCAACTTGATAGTTGTTGGGCAGGTATTTTCTAATTGTTTTTGCTTTTGTGGGAGATTCTACAATTACCAAATGTTTCACGTGTTAGGTCAATTCCTTTTAAATATATTCTATAAACATCTTAAGTTTGCGTTGAGTGTTACCATATAGACTGTTATAGCCCACTGTCAAGTCAATTGTTAACTTTGCATGAATTC
>CALDTA010000331.1:0-2733 GCA_937924455.1 uncultured Deinococcales bacterium | reverse complement strand
AGTTATGAAAGAACGCGATAATCTAACCGTAGTTACTGGTGCGATGGTTAATACACTCATCACAGAAGGTAAGCGTGTCGTTGGTGTAAATTACGAAGTTAAAGGCAAAAAACTACAAGCCTATGCTGGCGAAGTCATCTCTTGTGGTGGTGCATTTAACTCACCACAGCTTTTACAACTTTCAGGCATTGGCAATGCTTCTGAACTTGAAGGACTAGGCATAGATGTTATTCATGATTTACCAGGTGTTGGCGAAAACCTCCAAGATCACTTAGAAGTCTATATTCAATATGGTTGTAAACAACCTGTATCTATGCAACCTGCACTTAAGTGGTATAACCAACCCTTTATAGGTTTCCAATGGTTACTAGGAAAAGGTGCAGCAGCAACCAATCATTTCGAAGCTGGTGGATTTATCCGTGGCAATGAAGATGTTGCTTATCCAAATCTGATGTTTCACTTTTTACCATTGGCTATTCGCTAGGACGGTTCTGCGCCAGAAGGTGGACATGGTTATCAAGTCCATGTTGGACCAATGTATGCAGATACACGAGGCACAGTTAAAGTGACGTCAAAAGACCCACGCAAACACCCTGCAATCCAATTCAATTATTTAACAACACCAAACGACCGTCGAGAATGGGTTGAGGCAGTGCGTAATGCTAGAAATATTTTAACCCAATCTGCCTTTGATGAATTTAACGATGGCGAACTGTCACCAGGTCCAAGTGTTGAGACTGATGATGAAATTCTAGAATGGGTTCGTAAAGATGCTGAGACAGCACTACACCCAAGCTGTACTTGTAAGATGGGGACAGATAGTATGTCTGTACTAGACCCAGAGACTATGAAAGTACATGGGGTGGAAGGTTTACGTGTTGTAGATGCATCATCTATGCCATATGTGACCAATGGTAATATTTATGCACCTGTCATGATGCTGGCAGAAAAAGCTGCTGATTTGATTTTGGGAAATACACCTTTGGCAGCAGAAGATGTTCCTTTTTATAGACATACAAAGTGAATACTAAGAAGTGATACAAGAAATCCTCCTATGATGTTAAACACGTAGGAGGATTTTCTGTTTGTATGGTTGCATTTTAAGTACAATTATTTCAGTGAACTGACCTAATTCAGTTTATCTTGGTGAGACATTTGTAAAAGTCGATTGAAGAGCTATTACCTTGTTCATGTAGAGATTAAATGTCATTCTGAGCGATAGCGAAGAATCTCCGTCGCAAACGTAAAAAAACGAGATTCTTCATTTCGCTGCGCTACATTCAGAATGACATGGTTATTTTGGACTCAACGGACTTTTAGTATACTCTTATTTTGATTGTAACATTGCTTTAGAGCACTATAAAGGTTAGTAACAGCAATTTGTTTAAATTATTCTTTATCAAACTTGTATATGTTTCCTGAAAAAGAAGCTAGGTATAGTTCTGATTCAAAGTCGACGCCAAAAGTAGAAATATTGAGCTCCGTATCTCTGAGTACAGCAGTTCTCCAACCTCTCAGTCCCTCTGGGTCTGGTTGTGCTTGCCATATACGACCACTGGCAAAGTCACCATATATATAGTTACCTTGGAGGCTTCGTAGAGCTTTACCACGGTAAACATAGCCACCAGTAATTGACCTACCATTAGCCGCACCGTGTTCGTAGAAGAGGATTGGTTTAACTAGATTATTATCTGGATTGCAGTCTTCAGTTGGGTTGAAGCAGCTTTTAGCTTCCATCAAACGCCAGCCGTAGTTATCTCCACCTGTATTATCTGCTGCTTGAAAGTTAACTTCTTCAAAGGCATTTTGACCAACATCGCCAATATATAAGTCACCTTTTAAACTATCAAAGCTCATGCGCCATGGATTACGCAGCCCGTAAGACCAAATTTCTGGTAGAGCATCATCTTTATTTACAACTTGGTCTACAAAAGGATTATCTTCTGGGACTAGGTACGCCTGTGTTTCATTGCCATTCACATCAATTCTAAGTATTTTTCCTAGTAGAGTTGTCAGGTCTTGACCTGCATTGATAGGGTCACCGCCTGCGCCACCATCACCTGTTGCTATGTATAGATAGCCATCTGGACCAAAAGCAATTTGACCGCCGTTGTGGTTTGGAAAGGGCTGAGAGATTGTTAGGAGTACTTTTTCAGATTGTACGTCTGCAATGGTTGTTGTGTTATCTAAGGTAAAGCGTGAAACAACTGTGTCTCCACGCTCATCTGTGTAATTAACAAAAAAGTGATTCGTTGCTTCAAAGTTTGGATCAAAGGCAAGACCGAGCAAACCACGTTCACCATTTGAGGAGATACTGCTACTAATATCAAGTACTGCTTCAGGTCTGAGCTGGTCATTCTCAAAAACTCGAATCCGACCTTCTTTTTCTATAATAAATAGTCGCTCATCTCCTGCGTGCGTAATATCTACAGGTTGAGATAAACCTTCGATAACTAAAGAAAGTGTAATTTTTTCAGTTTCTGTTTGTGCGCTCGAGCAAGAAATAAGCAGTAACAAAAGTAAGCTTGAGAGATACACGTAAACTAATTTAAGTTTTACACGTTTAAAGCTTAAATTTTGAAATGTTAAAGATTGTAATGAGAGAGCTATGTGATTAGAGAATAGTTTGTGGAGAGGTTTCATAACAACTATTTTATACCGTCATAGGACTAAGGACTGTGAGACCGTTTGCCATTTGTAACTGTGTATGTGTTAGAGCTACTCACTAAAGAT
>CALDTA010000330.1:0-6743 GCA_937924455.1 uncultured Deinococcales bacterium | reverse complement strand
GATGTTGTGGGGCTCGAGCCCTCCCCAGACACATAACTATACGTGCCTTCTCTTGACTCTCCACTTGCCCCCCCTACTTGATTTTGAGCTTCGTTTAACATCTCAAACCACTTATTTCCTATACACTTCTCGTAATGCCTTGATTACATCCGCAGGCGCAACATCACTTTTAATTGTACCCTGCTGTGCCACACTCACTGTGCCACGTTCTTCACTAACAACAATCGTAATTGCGTCAGTAACTTCCGAAAGTCCTAAAGCAGCACGGTGTCTTGTACCGTGGTAAATCGGCACACCATCTCGCCTATCACTTGTTGGAAAAATCGCTCCCGCATAACGAATCATGTCATCTTTGATAATGACACCGCCATCATGCAGCGGTCCTTTTGAGCCAAAAATAGTTTGCAACAAGGCAGCACTCACAGGTGAGTTTAGTTCCGAGCCAACTTTGCCATAGTCATCTAGTGGGTCACGACGCTGCACACTAATCAGCGCACCTCGGTGTTCACTCGCAAGCTCACGAATCGCTGCAACAAGTTCCTGCACAGGATCACCCGAAGTACTTTGTCTACTGCCAAAACGTCCAACACGTTCCAAGGCCCCTCGTAACTCAGGTTGAAAGACAAGCACAATAGCTAGTAAGGCTGCTCCAGCAGCATTTTCAAATAGCCAACCTGTAGTCGGTAAAGAAAGTTGCGCTGCTAAAAACCACGCAAAAGCTAAAAACAAGATACCCCGAACCACATTCCACGCTCTACTACCAATCAAAAGTTTGTAAAGGTAGTAAATAAGCACACTCATCAAGAGTATGTCTAGAATGTCATTTAGTCCAAAGTTTGCAAACACTATTCTCCACTACAGTTTTGGCATTATTGCCTCAAAATTGCTTTTAAATCACCTTAAAGCAGTCACGATACAACGCTAAGGCTTATCTCTCATAATAGCAGGTTCTGCTATCCTTTCGCTCACCAAGTCTCACCAAGCCTCACCAAGTCTCACCAAGTCTCACCAAGTCTCACTAAGTCTCACTAAACACACATGTAAAAATCAGGTACTATCTATATTTTATTTTGCTGTTCAAAAACATCTTAGTCACTATAAAAACGCTATAAAACGCTGTAAAAACACTATAAAAACGCTGTAAAAAACAGACTAAGATTTGAATTTATAGTCTAACAACGTATTGTTAGAAAAATATTGGTGTAGTACGCTTTTTTCCTACTATTTAAATAGCAGTTAAATACTAGTTAAATACCAGAGTAATTTCAAAAACTCGCCTACCTCTTTCACAGCTTCTTTCACAACCTCTTTTACAACTTCTTTCACAACCTCTTTTACAGCTTCTTCCACAGCCTCTTTCACAACCTCTTTTACAGCCTCTCTTACACAGAACGAAAACTCCTAAAGCACATCTGTGACGCAAAAATCGGATGTTTTCTAAACTTCATCCAGCTTATTCTCCCCTTCAGAAAAAAAATACAACCATCCCTCATTTACAACTTTCTTTCGATGGTCGATAAAGGGTAGACTAGTTACATAATGATCGATAAGTTAGAAAGCCTACAAGAAGAATTTCTGGTGCTCGAGCAATCGCTTGGTGATCCAGAGTTAATAAACGACCAGTCTCGTTACCGAACGGCAACGCAGCGCTACGCTGAACTGGGAAAGATTGTCGAAGTCTATAAATCATATCGAAATGTACTAGAAGGCATCGATAGTTCTCAAGAAGCCCTTCAGGATGCAGAACTTGCAGAGATGGCTCGTGAGGAATTAGAAAGGCTCGAGCCTAAAAAAGTAGCCTTAGAAGCAGACTTAGAAAAACTCCTCCTCCCTAAAGACCCGTATGACGACAAAAACGTTATCGTCGAAATTCGCTCTGCTGCTGGCGGAGACGAAGCAGCCCTCTTCGCTGCCGAAGTGCTTAACATGTATCAGCGCTATGCCGAGAAACTTGGCTTTCAAACCGAATTACTCGACTCACACCAAAACGATATTGGTGGTCTTTCAAAAGTAAACTTTGAAATCACAGGTCGAGGCGCTTACAGCAAGTTCAAATTCGAATCAGGCGTTCACCGTGTCCAGCGGATTCCCCAAACAGAAACACAAGGACGCATCCATACCAGTACGATAACCGTAGCTGTTATGCCTGAAGCAGAAGATGTAGATGTACAAATTTCACCTAGTGATTACCGTGTTGACATCTTCAGAGCCTCTGGTCCAGGTGGTCAGGGTGTGAATACTACTGACTCTGCCGTGCGACTTGTGTACAAAGCTGGCACTGAGGAAGAAATTGTGGTGCAGTGCCAAGACGGGCGTTCACAGATTAAGAATAAAGAAAAAGCACTTGCAGTCTTGCGTTCGAGAGTGCTTGAAAGACAACTAGCTAAAGCACAAGAAGAGCAAAGAGAAAACCGCCTTGTACAAATTGGTACAGGTGAGCGTAGTGAAAAGATCCGTACCTACAATTTTCCACAATCTCGCATTACCGACCATCGCATTGGCTTTACGACTCACGCCTTAACTGAAGCAATGACAGGCGATTTAGATGAGGTTAGCCAAGCACTCATAGATGCAGAACAGGCACAGCGTTTAGACGAGCTACAAAAAGCTTCAAATAATGCTACTAACAATGCTGCTAACAAACTAGAGGTTTCAGGTGGCACGGCGTGAGTTTGTCGTTGCTGCTGCAATCCTACTCGACCGCGCAGGTCGCGTACTGTTAGTAGGCAACGACTGGCAAGGTTACGGAACTGTCAGATATACCTTACCTGGTGGCATGGTTGAAAAAGGAGAATCAACCATTGACGCTATGATTCGTGAGGTCAAAGAAGAGACAGGTCTGACCATTACCAATATTAAACACTTGGCATATGCTGTACATGTTGAAGATAGACAGCGCAATGACCGAGCAGTATCCTTTGCATTTTTTGCAGATTACACAGGTTTGCTCAATCCACGAGACCCTGATGGCTTCATTGTGGAGGCAAGATTTGTACCTATTGAAGAAGTTGAAGACCTCATACCTATTCCACCCCTCATCGACCCATTACGAGACTACTTAGCAGATCGTAAAGCAGGGCGCTTTTACTCTTACAATAGCTGGGATGGCAAAGAGAAAAAACGAGTAGACATATCTTATTAGTAGATTTATAAAGAAGGGAACGCAAAAACAATGATTATTGAACCAAAAATTCGCGGCTTTATTTGTACAACCTCCCACCCAACAGGCTTAGCTACATCTGTTCAACAACAAATTGAGTACGTCAAATCTCAAGGTCCACTTGAAGGTCCACTTGAAGGTCCAAAACGTGTACTTATTGTCGGAGCTTCTGTTGGCTATGGCATGGCATCAAGAATTTCAGCAGCTTTTGGGTTTGGTGCATCTACCATAGGTGTTTTCTTTGAGCGACCACCAACAGAAAAGAAACCTGCAACCGCAGGATGGTACAGTACAATCGCTTTTGAAAATGCAGCCAGCGAAGCTGGTCTTTATTGCAAAAGTATTAATGCAGATGCCTTCGCACACGAAACAAGAGAAAAAGTCATTGACATCATTAAAGAAGACTTAGGTCAAATAGATTTAGTCATCTACTCAATTGGCGCACCTGTACGAAAGCTGCCCGACACTGGTGAAATTGTCCGCTCAACACTTAAACCAATCGGTGAACCTTATACTGCTACAAGCATTAACACCAACAATGACACTATTAACCAGTCAACTGTAGAACCTGCAACAGAAGAAGAAATCGCAAACACCGTTACCGTGATGGGTGGACAAGACTGGGAGCTTTGGATAAAAGCACTCAGCGAAGCTGGCGTTTTAGCAGAAGGTGCAAAGACAACGGCCTACAGCTATATTGGTACAGAAATCACTTGGCCAATTTACTGGAATGGCACGATTGGTCAAGCTAAAAAAGATTTAGACCGAGCCTCAACAGCCATCAATAAAAGTTTAGAAGCTGTGAATGGCGAAGCTTATGTCTCTATCCTAAAAAGTGTGATTACCCAATCCAGTTCTGCAATCCCAGTACTACCACTCTATATAGCTATTGTTTTTAAAGTCATGCGTGAAAAAGGTTTACAAGAAGGTCCAATCGAGCAAGTTTACCGTTTGTTCAAAACCAGACTTTACGGAGAGATAATTACTGATGAAGATGGTCGTCTCCGAGTAGATGATTGGGAACTGCGTGAGGATGTGCAACGTATCTCAAGTGAACTTTGGAAAACCATCAACGAAGATAACCTCTACGACATCAGCGACTATGGACTTTATAAAGAAGGCTTTCTAAAGCTCTTTGGTTTTGGTTTTGAAGGTGTGGACTACAGTGCTGATGTTGATACCATTCTGCCTAACAACATCTTGGATTTAACCTAACTTTATGAAAATAATTCGATGGGGAGTACTAGGACCAGGTAGCATCGCTAGAAAATTTTGCGAAGGTCTGGCAGATCTAGAAGCTACCGAGCTTGTAGCAGTTGGTAGTCGAAGTGCTGAATCAGCCAACGCTTTTGCAGATGAGTTTAATGTAGCTACTCGACACGACAGCTACGAAAAATTAGTCAATGACCCCAACGTAGATGTTATCTATATTGCAACACCACATAGCTTTCATGCAGAGCACAGCAAGCTTTGTTTGAATGCAGGTAAGGCAGTACTTTGCGAGAAACCGTTTACTATAAATGCTTCACAGGCTCAAGAAGTTATTGCTATAGCCAGAGAAAAACAGCTCTTTCTCATGGAAGCTGTTTGGTCTCTCTTCCTTCCCCACATGATCAAAATCCGTAAACTAATTGCTGAAGACGCTATTGGTGAACTAAGAATGCTCCAAGCAGATTTTGGCTTCCGCACAGGTATCAACCCAGAAAGCCGACTCTTTGACCCAAAACTTGGCGGAGGCGCATTGTTAGATGTGGGCATCTACCCTATTGTTCTAGCACTTGATTTACTAGGTAAGCCTACAGACATAAAAAGCTTCGCTAATCTTGGCGCAACAGGTGTTGATGAAGAAGCCTCTATCCTCATGAAACATGCGCAGGGGCAGCAATCATTACTAAGTACAGCTATCACCTTAGACACACCGCATGAAGCACAACTTTTAGGTACTAAGGGGCGCATACACATTCATGGTTCTTGGTGGCAACCAAGTTCGTTCACGCTTTATCAAGATGGCAAAACAGCCCAACACATTGAAGTTGATGAAGTCGAAAGTCTAGCAAATGGCTACAACTATGAAGCACTAGAGGTAAATCGCTGTTTGCGAGAAGGTCTCACTGAATCAGCAATCATGCCTTTAGATCAAACCTTAAAACTGATGCAAACCTTAGATGCAATCCGTGCCCAATGGGGTTTGCAGTACCCTATGGAGAGCTAAAACATGCAATATGGAAACATAAAAGGCATTGATAAGCCTATATCCCGACTTGTGCAAGGCACAGTCATGCTTGATGGTTCAGACAAAGATACTGAATTTGCCTTACTCGATGGTATCTTTAAACTTGGCTGCACCACCTTTGATTCAGGTCATGTCTATGGTGACGGTACCTCCGAACGTGCTTTTGGTGCGTGGGTCAATGATAGAGGCATTCGTGATAAAATTGTTCTAATTGACAAAGCAGCCCACCACAATGAAGACCGTAAACGTGTTACACCTTTTGATATATCTGCTGACTTGCATGACTCACTAGCTCGTTTAAACTTTGACTACATCGACCTCTATATGCTCCATCGAGATGACCCCAGCGTTGCTGTTGGACCAATTATCGATATCTTAAACGAGTACCTAGATAAAGGCTTAATTCATAGCTTTGGTGCTTCTAACTGGAGTCATCAAAGAATTCAGGAAGCGAATAGTTATGCTAGTACACATAATCTTCAAGGCTTTAGCTACAGCAGTCCAAACTTCAGCTTAGCTGAACAAATTCAAGCACCGTGGCAAGGTTGCATTAGCATTAGCGGTGATGCAGGTAGCGCAGCTAGGCAGTGGTATTTAGAAAACTCTATGCCGCTCTTTACATGGTCTAGTCTAGCTGGTGGCTTTTTCTCTGGACGCTTTAGCAGAGACAATCTGGATACATTCACAGAATACTTTGCAAAACTTTGTGTGGATTGCTACTGCAATGAAGAAAATTTTCAGCGACTTGATAGAGTTAAAGCGCTTGCAACTCAAAAAGGCTTGAGTGTTGCTCAAATTGCGACAGCTTATGTTTTAAATCAGGAGCTTGATATTTTTGCAATTGTGGGGTGTGGGACTATTGAGGAATTTGCTGCAAATATGGCTGCAATGGAGCTCGAGCTCTCCCCTGACGAATTAACCTGGCTTAAAAACGGCTAATCATCTCTGTTATTATCTCTGTCATTATTTTTGTTATGATCTGTGTGCTTATATCTATCATTATCTCTGTCACAGACACAACTTCTAGGAAGTATCCACAAAGTGGAGGCTACATCAAACCCAGAACGTTTTTGTAGCGAAGCAAAAAAACTTCAAAGGTGCATTCGTATCGAATGTAACGGCATTTTGCTTATTGCTAGAAGCCTTACTCATCCTCTAAAACACAGATGTACCCTAAATTCCACAATCTTTAATGCTTAGCTTCGAAAATGTGCTATACTTACAGGTGAAATAAATCGAGTTAAGAGGAGCGTGACAGCTTTTAAACAACCCTAACGTGTACTAATCAGGAAAAGATATTTTTTGAGACATCTTTTTTTGAGACATCGCATAAAGGTTGAAAAGCAATAA
>CALDTA010000329.1:0-3379 GCA_937924455.1 uncultured Deinococcales bacterium | reverse complement strand
GTAACATTCACGCCTCTTGCTCTATCTAATCTACGGATATCTAGTGACGCTGTCATGAATGGATACATATCAACTTCGCCACGCTCCATTGATATAACAAGTGCGCTTGAGTCACGAACGATGTTGATAATCATTTCATCAAGGTAGGGTCTACCGTCAAGAAAGAAATCTTCATAGCGTTCTAGCACAATCTTCTCTCCAGGCACGTGTTCTTTTAATTTAAAAGGACCAGAACCAACAGGTGTGTTGTTCATAGGGTGCGACTTCATATCTTGACCATCGTTGTAGATATGCTCAGGAATGATTGGAAGAAGTGCAGACGACATTGCTAGAAGGATGGCAGGGTGTGGTTGTGAAAGGTTAAGAACTGCAGTTAAGTCGTCTGGTGTTTCTACATCTGTAACAGGTGCAAACATAGACTTAAAGGGGTGATTTGCCTGTACAGTTTCTACTGAGAACTTAACATCTTCTGACGTAATAGGCTCGCCATCGTGGAAAGTTGCACCTGCAACTAAGTTAAGGGTTACGCTTAAACCATCCTCAGCGACTTCCCAGCTCTCAGCTAGGTAAGGCATTGGGTTCCAATTTTCGTCGTAACGCAGTGGTGAAGCGAAAATTTGCGTACCAGGTACGGCTGTTGCTGTGCCTGACTGAACCGCAGGGTTTAAGTGCCTTGGTACTTGGGTTGTACCAATTACGAGTGAGCCGCCTTGTTGTTGTGCAAAAGATAAGCTTGGCACAAGCAATAATGCCAGTGCACAGAGAAGGATAAGACTTTTAGACATATAGTTCATATATCTGCACCTTTCATGTATGAATTTGATACCTGAAATAAAGCCATCAATAGACTTACGGGCTAACCTAAGTGTTCGTTTGGTAGATGTCTATTGGGTGGGCTCGAGCCCACCTTAACTAACTAGATAGAGAATGTAGAAGCTAAATAGCCGAATAAAGTCAGATATCAAGCACACGAAAAACATTAGTTGTGTGTTAATAGAGTCTAACACAAAAATTGCTGTTGGAGTAAAAATTGGAGTAAAAACAGGTGTGGGTTTTCTTGATTTATAAAGATGGTAGTATTGTGTCAATATGCGAATTTGCAAGAATAGGGGTGGGCTTCTAAACACCATTGCCAAACCCGACTCATACCTACCCTAGCCACTATATATAAAGCACTATGTATAGGTATAAAGCACTATGTATAAAGGAATCTATGTTTAAAGACTTCATAAAAGACACAAAAACATTTGACGATATAACCATAAACTACGTTACTGCAGGCAACGGTCCTCCTCTACTATTACTACATGGCTACCCACAATCCCACGTCATGTGGCACAAAGTTGCACCACAACTCGCTGAACATTTTACAGTTGTTGTTAGTGATTTACGTGGTTATGGAGATAGCTCCAAACCTCAAACAACTGATGACCATAGTCCTTACTCAAAACGTGAAACTGCAAAAGACCAAGTTAGACTTATGGAATCTTTAGGCTTTGATAACTTTTACCTTGCAGGTCATGACCGTGGTGGTCGGGTTGGTCACCGCTTAGCACTTGACCATCCAGATAAGGTTAAAAAACTTGCGGTATTAGACATTGCCCCGACTTACGCTATGTATGCCACTACTGATTTTTCCTTTGCGCTTGCCTACTATCATTGGTTTTTCCTAATTCAACCTTACCCATTACCAGAAACTATGATTGGTGCTGACCCAGAATTCTACCTTCGTAAAAAGTTTGGTCAGTGGGGGCAAGATGAAACTGCTTTTCCCAAAGAAGCTATGAATGAATACATTCGTTGCTTTACCCAAGAAACTATTCATGCAAGCTGTGAAGACTACCGAGCAAGTGCAACAATTGACATGCAACACGACAAAATGGATATTGACGCTGGCGTAGGTTTACTCTGCCCTATACTGGCACTATGGGGTAGCAAAGGCTATGTTGGTAACAAATACGATGTTGTGGCAGAGTGGCAAAAATGGTCTAGTGATGTTCGGGGCTTTGGTCTACCATCTGGACATTATTTACCTGAAGAAGCGCCAGAAGAAACTTTAGCTGCGCTATTAGAATTCTTTACAGAAGCTTGAGAGGATAAATTATACCTATGAATAAATACAAAATAGCACTCATACCAGATGATGGTATCGGCAATGAAGTTATTCCAGTATCTGCTAAGGTTTTAGATAAAGCAGCAGCACTTGCTGGTTTTGAATTTGAGTACGCCAATTTTGATTCTTAAAGCTATCGAAAGCGTAACTGAGGAAGGAAAAGTCCTCACTAGAGACTTAGGCGGTCAGGCAATGACGCAAGGAATAACGCAAGCTATTCTAGATAAACTTTAAATTAGATGTCTATAAAAGCAACTACAACCCCGATTACTCGCAGCTTTGGTCAAGGCTTTCACCGAATGTATGCGCCAAAGCATCTTACGCTTGGCATTGGTTTTCCAATTGAAGCATACTCAGGACCAATACCCACGATGGACCATCAAGTGGCGTTGGCTCAAAAAGCAGAAGCTGGTGGTTTTGCTGCCCTATGGTGTAGAGATGTACCCTTGCTAGACCCATCTTTTGGAGATGCAGGTCAGATGTTTGACCCGTGGGTTTGGTTTAGCTTTATAGCAGCGCATACTTCTAGCATTGCGCTTGGTACAGGTTCTATTATTTTACCTTTACGCAATCCTTTGGATTTAGCAAAGTCTGCTACATCTGTTGACCAATTGAGTAATGGTCGTTTAGTGCTTGGCGTGGCTACAGGTGATAGACCTGTTGAGTACTCTGCTTACGAGGCAAATTTTGAAGAACGTGATGAAGCATTTCGCAAGATGCTTGATGTGATGCGAAACGTTACCCATAAACCAGAAGACTGGAACAATCAATATGCAGCACAGATTGGGCGAGTTGATTTATTGCCAAAGTGTTTTGCTGGAGACTTGCCTTTTTTAGTAACAGGTCACAGCCGTCAATCTTTGGAATGGATTGCTGAACATGCTGATGGTTGGTTGATGTACCCACGAGCAATTCATATTCAGCAGATGGTTTTGGAAGAGTGGCAGCGTGTTTATACTGAGGCAGGATATGACTGGAAGCCTTTTTCGCAATCGCTTTACATTGATTTAACTGATGACCCTGATGAACTACCGAAGTCAATTCATCTTGGTTATAAACTTGGGCGTAATAGGCTAATTGAGTTTTTAAAACGTTTAGAAGCTATAGGTGTGAACCATGTTGCGTTTAATGTAAAGTTTTCAAATAAGCCTGTGGATGAGGTTGTGGATGAATTGGCTGAATATGTAGTTCCTGAGTTTGAATATCATAAAGCTCAGTAAGAGTAAGTGTTTATAGCTCGAGCACAAAGTCAACAGTCTCAAAATA
>CALDTA010000328.1:0-2581 GCA_937924455.1 uncultured Deinococcales bacterium | reverse complement strand
GTTTCACTATCTTTATTCATACCTTTAAGCACAACTGGCACACCACGTTCTCTAAAACTCAGAACAATCTTGTCGATAGCTGCAACTGCAGTGCCGTCCCAAAGGTGGGTCTGACTCAAATCAAGCACAACCTCATTCAACTCTTCTGTGTAATCAAACTTCTCTAGAAATTCTTCAGTACTCACAAAAAAGAGTTGACCTTGAACTGTGTAGGTACGCCGTTTTAGCTTTTCATCTAATACACTCTCGACATAGATGAGTTTTGCAATCTTACGAGCAAAGAACAAACAACTAAGCAAGACACCAACCAAAACACCCCAAGCAAGGTTGTGTGTCAGCAACACGGTTAGTACTGTTGCGATCATCACAATGCTATCGCTTTTTGGATACGTAAGCATATTTGGCAGGCTCTTCCAGTCAAAAGTATTGATAGAAACCATAATCATGACAGCAACCAAAGCACCCATAGGAATTATTTTTAGAATAGGACCTAAAAACACTATAAAGATTAGTAAGTAAACACCTGCACTCAAGGTACTCAAACGCGTACGACCACCACTGCTTACATTGATGACAGATTGACCAATCATGGCACAGCCTGCCATACCACCAAAAAAACCTGTGACAATATTTGCGATGCCCTGTCCTCTTGCTTCACGGTTTTTATTACTTCCTGTATCGGTCATGTCATCCACAATGCTAGCTGTAAGTAATGACTCAATAAGTCCAACCATAGCTAGTGGCAATGCATAAGGCAAAATAATCATGAGTGTTTCGAGGTTAAAGGGTACGCTTGGTATCAAAAATAGTGGAAGCGTTGATGGTAGTTCACCCATATCCCCTACTGTACGTAGACCACTACTTGTAACTAGTGTAAAGAGTGTAATGGCAGCAATAGCAATAAGTGGTGATGGAACAGCCTTTGTTATACGTGGAAAAAGATAAATGATTGCAAGTCCAGTAGCTACAACCGCATAGATGAGCCAGCTTTCACCATGGAAGTGCTCGAGCTGTGCCTGAAATATTAGTATCGCCAACGCATTGACGAAGCCAATCATGACTGCCTTTGGCACAAACTTCATATAACGCCCTAAACGAAAGACACCAAAGAGCACTTGAATGCCACCTGTCAAAATTGTGGTTGCAAAAAGATACTGCAAGCCATGGTCCTTGACCAAAGTAATCATAAGTAGTGCCATTGCGCCCGTTGCTGCACTAATCATGGCAGGACGACCACCTGTAAAAGAGGTGATGATAGCGATACAAAAACTGGCATAAAGTCCAACTTTTGGATCAACACCAGCGATAATACTAAAAGCAATCGCTTCAGGAATGAGTGCTAAAGCAACAACAAGCCCTGAAAGCAAATCACCTTTCATATTGCTAAACCACTCAGCTTTGATTGTGGATATTGACGGAAAAGAAAAGAACTGAGCTTGAGGATTAGGAGGTGGGCTGGATGGTGTTTTCATCATTAAAGTTATCCCTAAATAATTACTCTCTTACATAAAATGCATTCACTAATGAGTTTGCTACTGATTTCGCTACTGATTTTGCTACTGGGGCTACAGGTATGCCACGTATGCACAAAGGTTTAGCTTACACAACTAGCCGAAGTGGCTTGTTAACTAAAGATTGTCGAAAACTGTCATCTTAATTGACAGCTAACAATCAGCTAGTAATCGATACCTATACACCTCATAACCTTCACAACCACCTAACAACCTTATTGCATATGCCATAACATGCTTTGTATGTGGCATAACAACCTATATACAACACTCTTCACAAGTCGTAGACGCGCGCGACCATACGCATAGAAATAAATACGTGTTAAATGAGTTGTGGGGGTACAGAAGGAAGGTATCTGCGGTTACAATTATGGTCTTTTTGTGATTAGAGTTGCAAGCCATTTGTCACTCTATGTATACAATATTACTATTTAATACTATAGTTATAGCATTTACGTTTATAGGTCATAGTATTTACGGTTTTAGGTTATAGCATTGACGGTTATATCCTTTTTGCTCCTGCTAGTGCAAAAACAAAAAACATCACCAGAAAGTTCGCTTACTTTAAACCACTTCTACGATTCATGGGGATAGCCTATGAATCCGCAAACGGAAGTGAGTAATACCGAAGTGAATCATGGATGTCATAGTCACAAACATAGCAAAGTTTCGTAATTTGTGTGCCCTTCGGTTCTAAAGGCAACTTTTTCTGCTGATTGATTATGACTTTCTTCTTTCAGTTTAGTATCAGAACAAACCCACTCAGCCCGTAGGGTTGTTGCGTGAAAATGCTATTTAGTAAAAAAAAGAGGATGGCATGCCATCCTCTCAACTATTTCAAAATTGCAATCTTACATTATCTAGCGTATTCAACCGCCCGTGATTCACGAACCACTGTCACCTGAACCTGACCAGGATATTCCATATCTTGCTCAATACGGTTAGCAACATCTCTTGCAAGTAGCGTCGCTGAACTATCGGTGACCTTCTCTGGTTCTACAATAATCCGAATCTCACGACCTGCTTGAATCGCATAAGAGTTATTCACACCTGGGAAGCTATTTGCAATC
>CALDTA010000327.1:0-3632 GCA_937924455.1 uncultured Deinococcales bacterium | reverse complement strand
ACTGCTAATAAAATAGCAACAATCAACTTTTCCCAACCAAGCACAATACCCATCAGTGCAGCAAGATTGACATCACCTAAACCCATAGCTATTGGCTCATCAAGATAGTCAGACTCTTCATCTTCTAGAGATTCTGTGCCTGTAAATTCTGTGCCTATAGATTCTGTGCCTATAGATTCTGTACCTGTAGGTTCTGTACCTAGAGATTCTGTACCTGTAGATTCTGCTTCTTTTGTCATTAAGTCATAAATCCACCAACTACATAGGCCCACAACCGTCACTGCACCAGATGCTATGAAAAAACCTTGAATAGCACCTAATGGAGACAAAAAGGGATTGTAACTAAACCCAGCAATCAGCAATGCAACTAAGCAAAAACCATAGATAATACCTTCTGCAAGTCGAACTGTTCTTTTAGTGACTAGGTTCACAACAAATGACACCACCGCAAAAATCAGTCCAATACCCCAACCACCAACTGCACCACCTAAAGCAGCCAAGTTAACCTGATCCATACTAAGTGGCCAGTCACGCTCTTGAGTATCTCGAAAGCCTCGCAATACAAGACTACCAATACGGTTAATCATGGCTATTATCCCTGCACCCAAGCAGCCAGCAAAAAGCGCTTGAGAGAACGTAGGCAACTGCGGATCTTGGTAAATGAACGTACCAATCAAACCAATTGCAATTGCAGGAAAGGTAAGGCTATTTGGCAAGATTTTGTGGTCGAGATCGATGAAGGACATCATCAGCATCATGGCAAAAACAATCAGCAATGGAAAAACTGAATAGCCACTTTCGGCAATCGGAAAACGCATGACTAGTGCGAAAAAAAGCATAGCCATGAGTAACTCCACCATCGGGTAGCGCCAAGCTATAGGTGTTCTACAAGACTTGCATTTACGACCTTGAACTAACCATGAAAAGACAGGCACAAGCTCTAAAGGACTTAAGGTATGTTGGCAATTAGGACAGCTCGAGCGTGGCCAAACTACCGACCGACCTGCTGGCAACCTGTAAATCACGACATTTGCAAAACTTCCAATAAGCGCACCCACAAGGGTGATGTAAATAATCATAGTTAACTCAATCACGCTTCAATTATAGAAGCTTGGTCTTAACAAAAATGCAAAAAATGTGCTTCAGAAACGCATTAGAAACACATCAGAAACACATTAGAAACACATACGGCATTCACTTAATCTTAAACCGTAGCTTAAAGAGCCTGTAGTCCTAAAATAAATCTTCAAAAGTTGCGCTACTAGCAAAGCTGTTAGCAAAGCTGTTTAATATAAAGCAAAATCAAAAATAAAACACATGTTTCTAACGAAATTAAGGTAAACTGCTACTCGTGCTAGACACACTCCTTCGCTTATGGGCAAACTTGTACACCCGCATTGGTCTCATTGTGGTGTTGTCTCTCATTGCAATTTGGTTTTTACAACAAACACAAATTGCTTGGGGTAGCTTTATCATTGCCTTTACAATCGCATATGTTGCTAACCCCTTTGTAAGCTGGTTTGAAAATAAGCGCTTCTTATCACGTAGTTCTGGTGTGTTTATAGTATTGACCTTTTTGATACTACTACTAGTTATTGTAGTTTTCCTACTCACCGTACTGGGTGCTGCTTTTACTAGAGATATCAATATCTTGCCTTTTATCCGCTGGATTCAGGGCTTACCAAACTGGGCAGAAAATGCTTTGCCATCTTGGGTTTTTAGCGAGCAGAATTCTGACAATATCAATACTCTATTAGAAAATGCACGTACCAACTTAATTAGCTGGTCTCAAAACGTTGCCACTGGTTTTTTCAAAGGTATTGGTGGTTTTGTAGGCATCCTTTTGCAAGCAGGTTTGGTGCTTGTTTTAGCTGGTTATATTATGCAGAGTTTTCCGAGCATCACCAAAAACATGCTAAAGATTTTTCCTCCAAGAAGACAAAAATTTATATCTGAACTTGGCGAAAAATTAGATATTGCAGTTGGTGGCTACATTCGTGCCAAGATAATCGAAGCAATTATTGTAGGGGCAGTTGTGTGGGTAACGCTTGTTCTCATTGGCATTGGATTTGGGTTACCGTCAATGACGGAACTGGCTCTGCCAATAGCAGTTGTTGCTGCGATATTAAACCCAATTCCTTACTTGGGTCCTGCTGTTGCAACGATTCCAGCCGTGCTTGTGGGTTTTGGCTTTGGCGTGGGCGATGAGATTACTGGGGATGAATTTGATCTGATACGTGGCATTATTACGCTTGTGGCGATGCTGGTAATTCAACAACTTGATGGAAACGTACTTGGACCATTGCTTTTACAGCAGAGTGTTAATTTACACCCTGTAATGGTTTTGGTGGCTTTGTTGGTGGGCTCGAGCCTCTTTGGTTTTTGGGGCTTATTGCTTGCTATTCCTATTACCGCCTTTGTCCAACTGCTTTACAGCGACTACTACTTAACTAGCGACTGGTACGAAGGACGACCCTGGCATAGAAATCCTACAAATTTCGATGCCGATCAGGACAATCCCTATAAAGTGCCAAACTATAGCAATTCTCTCTATGGACCAGTACCCCCTCCAACTTACCAAACAGTCACTAATAATGCGCCAAATCTAGATTTAAATCCTAAAACAACTACTAACGGGAACAGACAAAAAGCAGTAAGAGATACGTTTACAGATGAAAATGTTGCTAGTGCTATTAATGACCCTACTAAAACAGCCCCGCTTGAAACAGCCCCTATTAAAACAGCACTAGAAAACACCCCTGATATTTCGAACAATCCAAAAACAAGCTAGGGAATAATTCTAGTTCCTGCCTCCCCCTCAAGAACTTGAGTAATACTTTCCGCTTTGCGCCCATCTGCAATTACTGCAAATTCTGCACCTTGCTCTAATGCACGAGTAGCAGCTTCTACCTTAGGAATCATCCCTCCAGCAATGCGCCCATCTGCAATACGTTCCTCTATATCAGCTTGACTCAATTCAGCAAGCAAGCTTGTTTTATCTTCTGGATTATCAAGCACACCAGGTATATCACTTAAAAATATAGCAGGACTTTGCAAGCTACCTGCGACCGCACCCGCTACGCTATCTGCATTCACATTGTAAACACCATCCCCAGCTTCTGTCGCCGCAATGCAAGCAAGTACAGGAATAAGATTCTGTTGCATAAATGCGAGTAGTAAAGCCTTGTTGACCTCAATGACATCACCAACAAAGCCAAGTTCACCACCTTGTGCTTGTTTTGCAACTACAACATTTGCATCTCGACCACTCAAGCCTATGGCATCACCAATTTCCTGACTAAGTTGTTTATTTAGGTAAGTTAAGGCTTGCTCAACAATTGGCAAACTTTGAGCATCAGTAACTCGTAGCCCACGCACAAATTCACTTTCGATGTTTGCTTCTGCCAACGCAGCTTTTATAAAGGGTCCACCACCATGCACAACAACTGGAGCATAATCGTGCTCTCGGAGGCTACTGATTTCATTTGCAACTTCTTTGCGAAGCACTTTGTCAGTCATAGCACTACCGCCGTATTTAATAACTAGCTTTTTCAACATATCCGACATGTATCTATCCTGTCATGAAGCTACACCCTTTGTGTATGGACTAGTAGTGGTGTGTACGGACTAGT
>CALDTA010000326.1:0-5084 GCA_937924455.1 uncultured Deinococcales bacterium | reverse complement strand
TAGAAGTGCCCCTAGAAGTATCCCTACTAGCTAATTTCCACTAACTCAACTTCAAAGGTCAATGCCTTACCTGCAAGTTCATGATTACCATCTAAAATTACTGTATTTTCTTTCACTTCAACCAAGCTAAGCACAACCATTTGACCGTTTGCATTTTGTGCTTGCAATTGCATTCCCAGTTCCATGGGCATACCTTCAGGTAGTTCTTCTTTTGGTACTTCTATCAGCAATTCTTTTTGAACTAAACCATAAGCATTTTCTGGTTCCATACGAACTGTTCTGCTTTGACCAACTTCTAAACCAGTGACTGCATCATCAAAACCTTTGATGACTTGTCCTGAGCCCACTTCAAAGCCCAAAGGCTCACGTCCTTCTGAAGAATCAAACACACTGCCATCATCTAAACTGCCCTTGTAATGGACTTTGACGTTATCGCCTACTGCTGCTTGTGCCATATTGATTGTCTCCTAATCACTCATAACATCTGTTTTATAAAAGTGACTGGAATAAAAGCCAATCAAATGAATAAATCAGTTGAGCGATGGTAGCACAGTCATCAAAATAGAAATAGAGTTATCCACAAATGGGTAAAATTTAAGAACGCTGTGCAGCTATTTCTTGTTACACTGACTGTATGAAGATTTGTACGATTGATGCGCTTAAAGATAATTTGTCCCAAAAGGTTACTATCGAAGCTTGGCTCACAGGCATCCGCAGCAGTGGCAAAATTGCTTTTTTGCAGTTACGAGATGGAAGTGGCTTTGTTCAGGGTGTTGTAGTTAAAAATGAAGTTGACGAAAGTATATTTGAAGCAGTCAAAAAACTAACGCTTGAAACTAGTGTCCGTGTTTCGGGGGAAGTACGTGAAGATACTCGTTCAAAACTTGGCGTTGAGCTTGGTGTTAGCCATATTGAGATAATTCACAATCCAATTGAAGAGTACCCAATTACACCTAAAGAACACGGTGTTGACTTTTTGTTTGAAAGACGCCACTTGTACATGCGTCACAAAAAACCTTGGGCAATTCTAAGAATTCGTGATGAAGTTGAGCGTGCTATTCATGACTTCTTTGCAGAACGTGGCTTCATACGCTTTGATGCTCCCCTCTTCATGCCTACTGCTGTTGAAGGCACCTCAAACCTCTTCGAAATCAATCTCTTTGACGAAGACAGTGCCTACCTTTCGCAATCTGGTCAACTCTATGCTGAAGCAGGTGCAATGGCTTACGGCAAGGTCTATACCTTCGGTCCAACCTTTAGAGCAGAAAAGTCAAAAACGAGACGACACTTGCTTGAATTTTGGATGATTGAGCCTGAGGTAGCATATCTTGACCACAAAGGTAATATGCAGCTTCAAGAGGACTTGGTTAGTTACCTCTTTCAGAGGGTTCTTGATAATCGGCAAACTGAGTTAGAGATACTAGAACGCGACCAAGCCAAACTACAAGCTGTCGCTGATGGCAACTTTCCTCGCCTGACTTACGATGAGGCACTCAAAAAATTAGAAGAACACGGTGAACCCATCGAGTGGGGTGAAGATTTGGGCGCACCACACGAAACCTTACTAGGCAACTTGTACGATAAGCCTATCTTTATCGAAGGCTGGCCTACGCACACCAAAGCCTTTTATATGCAGCCCTATGATGACGACCCAAGCCGTGTGAAATGTGCTGATTTGATTGCCCCTGAAGGTTATGGGGAAATCATCGGTGGTTCAGAGCGTATTCATGACTATGAATTGCTCAAACAACGCATCGAAGAACATAAACTACCTATGGAAGCCTTCGAGTGGTACTTAGACCTTCGTAGATATGGCAGCGTACCTCACTCAGGTTTTGGCATTGGTTTGGAAAGAACATTGGCATGGATTACGGGTATTCACCACTTACGTGAAGTTATTCCATTTCCTCGTATGCTTACAAGAATGTATCCATAAAATATCCATATGATATTAACAGAACAAGCAACATAAATACGTGTGCAAAATTAAGTTGCATTATTTGACTAGACACTGATTCCCTACAGGACGTCACATCTCCAGTATTTTAGGTGTCAAGATAGTTAAAGCGTTTCCACGTAATGTTGACCCATACTAAATGAGTTCGTTCCTACTCGTTACGAAGCTCGCCGATTAACTGACCTAAGTCAGTTAATCGTGGAAGAGCTTTTAAACTTATTTTTGACTTGGTACTTAACAGAAAAGGTACTTAACAGAAAAAAGAGCACTGGATTTTTAAAAATCCAGTGCTCTTAAATTTAATGAACGAACCCTGCGGCAAGCCAACGGGGTATCAACAAAGAAATCTTGTCTGGCAAGCCATACGTCGATTCTTTTTATTTCGAGCTAAGCCTCGGGGAATTCATCATCCCTGTTCATTACTCAATAATTAGCAAAAATCAACGAGAAGCTTTTCGCTTTTTACAAGTTTTCAAGGTGTATGCCTGTAAAGCTAATAAAACTAAATCTAGAAGCTTCGACAATCCTATTAACGATAAGAGTTGATTTGCTCGTTTGGATAAACATCACCTGAAGCAAAATCAATACCTAGAGACGGTGCATAGCCAATCATGATGCCACTCTCTTTATCACCTGGAATAAAGGTTAAATACATTGCACCTTCTTCAAACCCATAAAGTTTGATGTAGTAGCTTGGCGCATTGGTTGTTGGGTCAAGAACATACTTCCATGTGCTTGCTTCATAAAGGTTATAGGTTTCGTGTACAACATCTTGATTGATAAGTTGTGTCCACAAATCAATAAAAGTCAGATGACCACTTGGCGAACCATCATGATACGTACACATCCATTCGACGGTCTCATCTTGTTGTGCATTGTCTCTACAGGCTGTTGGAAACTCATTGAACTGAGAAATCATGTAAAGAGAAAAGTTTCTGTGTAAACTATCCTCAGCCATGTCTTTGGCAAAGCTCAATGAACCCAATGAAAAAGTGCCAATCAAAAAAAGTGAAAGTAAGCACGAAAATAAGACATTCTTCTTCATAAATAAATCTCCATCTAAATAAATTAGTAATTGCTACTGTGTTTTCCCTATCGCAGTTTTCCCTATCGCAGCTTTCCCTATTGCAGCTTTCCCTATCACAGCTTTCTCTAAGGCTGTTTTCCCTATAATTGAAATTTAACACGTTTCACCAACAGGGTAAAGAAACTAAAGATACAACTTACAGAGACAAGGCTGCTCTTCTTTTTGTAGTAGTCCTATTTTTATAGTAGTCCTACATGTAAAACTACTACAAAGTTTGATGAGTTAATAGTCAGTTTGTATGTGAAGTCCCCATACCTGAAGTGACTCAGCAAAGATTGCAGCAAAGATTCCAATAAAGGTCTAAATCTGAAAAGGTCTAAACACAACTCATTCAATTGCTAGCATCAGGTAGCTAGAAGCATATAAAAGTAAAACTTACCGAGTCCTGAATGGCGCATTCATACATTATTTCGACGGTTTACCAGATTCTGTTTACCAGATTCGGTTTACCAGATTCTGTGTATCGACTTGTGTAATGCTTGACTTACATCATTTTGACTTGAACCAATACACACGAAATTGGAAACCTTCATTAATTCCAAACCAGAATACTATTTTGCCTCATACCAATTTGGACCTACACCAACCTCTGTAAGCAACGGAACTTTCATTTTGTACGCTTGCTGCATGGTCTCTTCTATCAATAAGGAGACCGCTTCAACTTCTGCCTGTGGCGCTTCAATTATCAATTCATCGTGTACTTGTAGCAACATTTTTGATTCAAAAGCTTTTAACTTCTCATCAAGCTGAATCATGGCAAGCTTCATAATATCTGCTGCTGTACCTTGAATCGGCATGTTGTAAGCAGTTCGCTCTGCATACTCTCTAAGATTTCGGTTGCTGTGTTTGATATCAGGAATCTGCCTACGTCTACCCAATAAGGTTTCAACATAGCCCTTATTCCTAGCCATATCTAAGGTCCCGTCAATATAGCCTTGAATCTTTGGATAACCTTCAAAATAGCTCTTAATAAAGCTATCTGCTTCTGCATATGGAATCTCTAGCTCACGGCTCAGCCTGTGAGCACCCATGCCATAGAGAACACCAAAATTGATGGTCTTTGCCACACGACGCATATCTGCTTCGACATCATCTAGCTTAATATCAAAAATCTGTGCTGCGGTTCTGCTATGAATATCCTCGCCATCATTAAAAGCCTTTATGAGTGCAGCTTCGTCAGCTACATGCGCTAGTACACGCAGTTCAATCTGTTAATAGTCTGCTACCAATAATTGGCAACCTTCATCTGCCACAAAAGCTTTACGGATTTGACGACCGATGTCGGTACGGACTGGAATGTTTTGAATATTTGGATTGAGACTAGCAAGTCTTCCTGTGACAGCAGTTGTTTGACTAAAGGTCGTATGAATACGTCCTGTATTTGGATTTACGAGCTTTGGTAAAGGTTCTAAATAGGTGCTTCGTAACTTAGCTAATTCACGGTATTCAAGAATCTGACCTACAACAGGATGCTTATCTCGCAATTGTTCTAAGACACTAACAGCGGTTGAGCGTTTACCAGTAGTTGTTTTTTTACCAGCTTGCAGCTCGAGCTTATCAAACAGCAGTTCCGCCAATTGGTCACGTGAGTTCACATTCAACAGCGGATTTTCAGCAACCTCACGAACCGATTCTTCTAATTCACCCAGAGTCTTCGCTAAAGTTTCAGATAAATCTTTAAGAAAATTTGTATCCAGTGCAATACCTGCATATTCCATATCCAAAAGGACTTTGGAAAGTGGTTTTTCAATATCTTCATAAACAGATTTTTGTTTATCAACTAAGCTTTCTTTAAAGTGATTTACAAGCTCAAAGCTAGCAGAGGCTTGTTTTTGTAAATCATCTTCAGCCCACTCGGTTAAGCCATAGCGACGAGTTAGGCTCAGTGCTTCTGTTTGGTTGGGGTCAAAGCAATATGCCATGAGTTCGGGGTCATCGGCGGGCTCGAGCTCTACCCCATGAGCTTTGGCAAATAAGCTTAAATCTTTAGAGTCTTTCGCATGAACCGTTTTTTGCTTTTTCAAATACGCCAAAACTTCT
>CALDTA010000325.1:0-6822 GCA_937924455.1 uncultured Deinococcales bacterium | reverse complement strand
ATCAATATCAATAGAGCTTCCTAAAACTGCTCCACCAATGGCATCACCATGACCACCAATATACTTCGTCAAAGAATGGATAACGTAATCCACTCCTAACGTGGCTGCATTCATACCCATCGGACTAGCAAAGGTTGCATCGACAGAAGTTTTAATAGAATTCTCTTTTGCAACTCTAGCGACTGCTTCAATATCTGTTAAACGGCAAATCGGATTGCATGGATTTTCCATATGAATAAGCTTTGTTTCACGACGAAGCGCAGCTTGCAATTCATCTAAATCAGACATATTAACTCGGCTAACGCTTACACCCATCCGAGGCAATACATCATTTGCTAATTCAGAAGCTCCTGCGTAAGCAATATCACTCATGATCAGATGGTCACCAACCTGTAGTTCATGAGTAAATAGGGTTGAGATAGCTGCCATTCCACTAGCTAGTGCTAGACAAGATTCCGTTTGTTCCAAAACAGCTAACTTCTCTTCAAGCTGCGCCACTGTAGGGTTTGCCCAGCGTGTATAAACATAGGGTGCAGCATCTTCTGGGATTTCAGCAGAAAAAGCCACCTTCGGGTCAGTCACGTAGGTTGTAGACATAACCAAATTTGGCGAAGATGCTTGGGTCAGCCCATCTATAGGCTCTCCAGCATGAATAGCTTTAGTTTGACTACCTAGATTTGAAACATCATGCTTTTTCTTCATTTACAACCTCTATAAGCAGTGACGTTCCCGATGATTCATCTCCACTGGTCCATTGCCATGTTTCATGCATCTTCAAACGTCCATCAGCTAGGACCTCGGGCTTTGAATAGCAGCTACCCGTCATCATTTGACCTTCAACATTGACATGACCATAGCGCATATCTAACTCACCATTTTCAAGACATTTAGCGGTGAGCGTTCCAAACTTGATGCTACCACCGCTATAGGTTGCCCAGACCACATCACCTTTTTGTCTGTAGTGAAAGCGAGTATCGTCACCAACTTCGCCCGTATCTGAATTGGCTAGCGCTTTAAATACTCGGTTGTGATAGTTAATGTCAGACATTTTAAATCCATTGACCTTCGGTAGTACTAATCATGTCTGTGCCTTCTGAATCACCTGTATTAGTAGTTCCAGCAGGTTCAATGAGTAAAACTTGGCACTCTGTTTCGGCGTTGGGATCAGCATAGGGTTTGTGCTCGAGCCCCCTCGGCACACTCACCATCTCCCCTTTTTCCAACGACACACGATATTCGCCATTGGCTTCATCACGACAATCTAGATGCAACGTACCCTCAATCACCACAAAAACCTCATCAGTATCGTCATGTTTGTGCCAAACAAAATCACCCTCAAGCTTGGCAAGCTTAAAGTGATAATCATTGAGCGAAGCTACAATTTTTGGTGACCAATGGTCTGAAAACATGCCAAACTTATCTGAAAAATTAACTTTCTGTATCATGATATTCAAATTGTATAACAATTAAGGCTCGTTGAGCTTTGTAGTGCTTCTCGTACCAATATTTAGCACTATTTCCTAGAAAGCGTCTAAAAAACATATAGGATTTTCAGCTTTACACCTATCATAAAACTCAGAAACAACATTAAGCACTCTGTAACTACTCTGTAAGCCCTCTGTTAATAAAGTTGCGCTAAAACCTTTCAGTAGCTAGTTAGTAGCTAGTTAGTAGCTAGTTAAAGACCTAGCTCATTAACTTTAGAAAGACGATTAAGATACGTTAATCAAAGAACTTAGGCATTACATCGACATTATCTAACAAATCAAAGCACAATCTGTAAGAATCCTCTATCTCTTCTCACTAAATGTCAGTTAAACTATGGATTATGGAAAAATTAAGGCAAGTCTTTTTGCCAGTCCTGACGTCACTCCTATACGTTGGACTGTGTTTTGTTATGACTGTAAGTGCTCAAGAAGATGCACAAAACATTAATCCGAACAGTCGCCTAGTAGATGTTAGCGTTGCAGGTACCACTCAGGCACTTACACCGCTTGTTGAAGTCAACTTAACAGCACGTGAAGGAACACCTGTTGGTAGCATCGATCTCGAAGCTGAACGTAACCGTGTATTAGGAATGGGCACTTTTGCGGAAGTAACGATTACGATTGAAGATAGAGGTAGTGGTCCTGAACTTATTGTTAGGGTTACAGAGAATCCTAAAATTGGTGAAATCGTTGTGGAGGGCTCGAGCTTCAATACACAACCCTTCTTAGACATTCTTGCGGACCGCAAACTTCTTCGTACTGGGGCAACCTACAACAGCGTAAGAGCCCAAGAAGGTATTCAAACAATTCAGCAAATCTACAGAGAAACGCAAGAAATTGCTTGGCCTTTCAATGTTCCTGTCCTACTGACAAGCGAACCAATTGTCAGTGATGGCAATGCAACCACACCTTTGCGCCTAACCTACAGTATTGATGAACAAGCCAATTACGATCAAATAAGAGTTACTGGCAATACCATCCTTAATCAATCACAACTCCGAGAGGCGCTCGGTGAGGCAATTCCACCAAATGCAGCACTCAATACCAATGAAGATGGAAGTATTAGCATTACAACGCCTGGTGCAAGCTTTAACGGTGCAGTTTATCGTGGCTTGCTAGAACGCTTTTCAAGTATATATAACGCTTCTGGCTATAGAGGCAACGGTATCGATAGTCAACAAAGCAATCTTGAGAACAATAGCTTAAATCTGTCTCTACTAGAATTCCGCATTGCTAGCATCAGTACTACAGCAATTGGCATTGACCAAAGTGAGCTGAGTGTTCAACCAGGTGATCTCTTCAATTACACACAACTACTAGAAGATGTCAGAACCTTAGCAGCAGGTCGCAATAGCGACATTAGCCTGCAAACAGCCTTTAGTGCCACTGGTGATGTTCGTGTTGTCCTAGTACCTGGCGCTCCAGCGTCAACAGGTGTCATCGATACGGTGCAAATCACTGGTAACACTGTCTACTCTAATGCCGAACTACTACCATTGCTCGCAATGGGTGTCGGCGATACCTACACCACTGTTATTGCTGAAGAGGACTACCGCCGAATTGCTGAACTGTATAACGCCAATGGTTACAGTGTCATTGAACCAGACGTAAGCTACGACAGTGGCGTTTATCGCCTAAATGTACGTGAAGTTGTCATATCAGATTATCAAATCACGTTTGACGACCCTGATAGTAGGCGTACAGGTGACCGTGTCATCACTCGCTATCTACCTGAAGTAGGTAGTGTATTGAGCCGTGATTTGCTCATTCAAAGCTTAAGAAATATTGTCAATATTGGCATTGTTCAACCACAAGCACCAACACTCAGTGTGGATGATCCAAACAACCCACAAGCGGTCACAGTAAACCTAGACCTCACTGAGCAACTGACACGAAGCTTCAACCCAAGTGCAACTTACTCAACTGCTGGTGGCTTTGTTTCAGCGATTACCTATCAAGATAATAACTTCCTAGGTGATGCCCAAAGACTATCAATAGATTTGAATACCAACTCTACTAGTCGTGGTCTACTTTTTGGTGGACAAATTCGTTACGACGTACCCTGGATAGATATCGACTTCTTAGACTTCCGAGAAACACCTACAAGCTTTGGCTTCAGCTTATTTAGCTTAAATAACCCAAACTCACCTATTGTCAACGCTGGCACAACCACCATTGCTCACCCTTGTATTGCACAAGGTACATGTACAGACAGCGAAGCAAACCAGATACTAATAGGTACTAGCTCTCGTCGTGATACTGGTTTTACCATTAGTATGGGTAGACGTATAGCTGACTTCACCACCTTCAATGCTGGTGTCAGAAGTAACTTCAGCAATTACACTTACGAAGAAAAAGGTACAGATGGAGCATGTCAATTTGATGATACTGGCAATATCACAAATAGCAGCAGTTGCTATGCTGATCCAAGCATCGCTGAACCCTTAGTACCAACAAGTGGTAACTTTACCTTCTTTAATTCAGGCATCACTTTCGATAATCGTGATTCAAGCAACTTCCCTACACGTGGTGTGAGAACACACTTCAATGCAGGATACGGTTTTGGTTCGGATTTTGTAGCCGAAACAGACATAAATCAGGGCTATTCCTATACACAGTTTAGAGCAGGTTTCAGAACCTATACTGCCCTGACAGAAAGAAACAACGTACTTGCCTTCCGCGCCGATTTTGGTGCTCAGATTGGTGCTGAAGATTATCCTAGCAGTAACTACTTCAGTGTCGGTGATACACAATCAATCGAAACACTGATTCGTGGTTACAGTGCCAGAGATTTTTTGCGTACTCAGAGCTTCCTTACAAGTTCACTAGAGTACCGTTATGACCTTGGTCTCACAAATAACGTAGCACAAGCTGTGTATCTTATCGCCTTCACTGACTTAGGCTTTGTAGGAACAACACCAGAAGCTATCTCTAATCCATATCTAAGCTTTGGTGCAGGGGTAGAACTTGATCTAAGTCTCGGTGGCTTAGGACTGCCTGCACTACGTTTTGATTACGGTTTTTCAGCCGAAGAACCAACAGGCTACTTCAAGTTTAGAATTGGTCCTGTGTTCTAAAGAACTTTACTTACCACTACTTACCACAAAAAAGAGGCAACCAAAACTGGTTGCCTCTTTTTTTATTTTATTTTTGTTTTTTTAGTTTACGGCTGTCTTAAGACCTTTACCTGCTTTGAAACCAACAGTTTTTTGTGCCTTAATAGTAATTGCTTCACCTGTCTTAGGGTTTCTACCCTGACGCTCAGCTCTTGAACGCACCTCAAATGTGCCAAAGCCAGTAATAGCAACATTTTCGCCACTTGCTAGTGTTGTTTGTAGTGTATCAAAGACTGCATCCACAAGCTTCGCTGCAGCTGTATCTGAAAGCTCAATGTTTCTTGCTTTAAACTCTTCTTGTGCCTTTGCAGTAAATTCGCCTTTATTCATGGTGTGACCTTTCTCCTAATGGTATTTCTTGAGTATAGAAACATCTTTATCATGATGTTTATCTGAGCCATTAAATCTCATGGCTAATGTCTAAACTCAAATTCATTTCGAAATGAAGCCTATCATATCTATGCGTGGGATAATCAAGCTAAAACGCCTGTAGTACAACAATTACAAGAAATTAGGCTTTTATTTCAGTGTTGGATTTTAACATATTTTCTTGGATTTGATACGGGGATTTGCTACGGCAAAAATGACGACCAACGTGCCTCTAAAAACAAGTGAGTGCTTATGATTATGATAGGAATATGAGTATAGCTAATCGTCAATATCACTAATAGGAAAGAAATAGTCAAGAATTAACTTTTGACTATTTCTTCTATAAGTAGCGTTTCCACGTAACAACTGTACACACTAAGTGAGTTAATTCTTACTCGTTACGAAGCTCGCCGATTCACTGCTGTTGCAGTGAATCGTGGAACTGCTAAAGCTATTTTGATAACGTTTATTACCAGTCAATTGACGGTTTACCAGATTTCGTGTATCGACTTGTGTAATCCTTAATTTAATCAGTTTGCCTTAAAATAATACACACGAAATCGGAAACCTTCGTAAATTGTTTGAAAAGGGTGTTTCAAGCATTTGAATATGACTGTTTGAATGCTCGTCCGTAAGTGTTTACTCACCTGCAATAGTTTTTAAAAGTGTTGGGTCTATAAGTGCAATCTTGCCATAACGTGCTTCGATAGCTTTGAGCTTGGAAAGTTCTCCCAATGCCTTTGTAACAGTTTCACGAACAGAACCAACTATTGATGCTAAATCATCATGAGTGATTTTGACCACAG
Organism: uncultured Deinococcales bacterium; assembly: GCA_937924455.1. Lineage (GTDB taxonomy): Bacteria > Deinococcota > Deinococci > Deinococcales > Trueperaceae > CALGZD01. The sequence goes on along the minus strand of CALDTA010000325.1, from coordinate 1,044 downwards.
ATTCACCACTGCTTCCTTTTTCAGAGAGAGCGCTATCTTGTAAATCAAGCAATTCAGCTGCAATTCGTGAACGTAATTGCTTATTTGCTAATCGGTACATAGAACGGTATAAGTCTGTCACTACTTCGCCGTAGTAACTAGCTAATTGTGGATCTGATGACTCACTGATATCTTTGGCTGAAATTTGTTCTATCACTGAGTGTGTAACAGCTTCTGCAAAGTAGCGCCGAGGATTTGAAGAAAAAATCTCTTCACCAAAAAAACCATCTGGTTTGACATACCGCAATGTTAAGCCGTTACCTTCATTATCCATGGTGTATAAACGAACTAGCCCATCAACAACTCGGTACAAACCATCAGCTTCGCCAGGAAAAAGAATTGTATCGTGATTTCCGTAGCTCAGTCTTTGTCCTTGTACTAAACTAGTTTCTACCATCATTTGATTGTCAATACTTGCTGCTGATTGCTTCATTTATCACCATCGATGAAAACTTCTTCTAACTCTTAGATACCTCAAATTATGCTTGTAGAATACTTATCAATATATCAAACATGATACAAAGTATGTACAAAGAATATACAACAAAAATCATGCAGAAACAAGTGTGCTAGGACTCAATATTAATACCCATTCCGCTTCAATCCGTTGTAAAGTCTAGTGCTTTAACAAGTGGTTGCGTCCCATTTGAGGTTGGAAATAGTTCTAGCGTTTCTACGTAATACCACGTAATATTGACCTGTGTTAAATGAGTTTGTTGCTACTTGTAGCCGACACTCCGCATACCTTAAATACGTTTTTTGAACATTTAAAATTTGCGTCAGGGGCAGCGAATAGTCATTTTTTAGTAAATTAAGGTATTAAAGAGTGTTGTTATAAAAACTCATGAAAAATAAGCGTTTTGAGCCTTATTGAGCTGGTTCACTAAGTAATGAGATGCTAGTCTATACAGCTAAGAAAAGTGTATATTTCGTGTCTAGGACGGGAATAATCCTATTTATCCATTATTCCTCAAAATCACAATATTGGGGTGCGGAGTCTCGGTT
>CALDTA010000324.1:0-2779 GCA_937924455.1 uncultured Deinococcales bacterium | reverse complement strand
GTAGCTTTACCTATCCTCTGGCTTTGCTACGCAGCCTTTATGCCCCCAGAAGCCCTTCTTTACTTAGACATGACCAGTTTTGGCTTTAGCCTAAATAACTTTGCTGAAGCACATCAATCAGGTATATGGAAAGCACTCAGGATATCCCTACTTGTGAGTAGCCTCACAGTAGCGGGGCAACTCATCTTTGGACTCATGGCAGCCTATGCCATCCGCCAAGGATTGCGTGCCTTATGGCCAATACTCATCGCACTTGCGCTACCAAGTGAGCTTTTGATGGTTCCGCTGTATCGTGAGTTTCAACTTCTTAGGTTGCTAGACACCTTACCCGTGCTCATCATTCCATTTCTAGCAAGCCCCCTCATCATCTTTTTGCTGTTACAAGCCATCAGACGCATTCCACAATCGATTCTCGATAGCGCTAGGCTAGACGGGGCAAGTGAATTTCGAATTTTGTGGCAAGTTGTAGCACCACTACTCAGACCTGAAATGCTTGCTGCTGGCATCTTAGCCTTTGCAGCACACTGGAACTTAGTCCTTTTCCCAAAAGTCATGTTGGGCAATGAAGAGCTACGCACCGTACAAATTTTCCTCAATGATTTAGTGGCGAATCGTCCGCTTGATTGGGGTGTGCTTGCTGCTGCCTCACTCCTAGCAACTTTACCTTTAATCATCCTCTATCTCGTTTTTGAAAAACGCATCATCACTGTTTTTGAAACAAGTTTTAAAGGGTAGTGTCTTCACTGTAGTACAAAGGTAAAGACCGCATTAAGAAGAAGAGAAACACGGTCTTTCAGAGAAGAGTGAAGGGAGTCAGCGTATGTGACTCTTATGTATTGCATCTTAGAATTATCCCAAGTTGTAGGGCGTTAATTAACTAAGATGATAAATGTTAACACTTCTTAATAAAAATGTCTATACCCCTAGGCGGTATAGACATTAATGATTCTAAGCTTGTAGAGATTTGTACGATTGCCTATTCGTCATCAAGCACGGTTTTGGTGAGAACCCAAATGCTTGTTAGAGAATCACTGCCATCCATGACGATTGCACTGTAGATACCGCCGCGCTCGAGCCTCAGTCCAGCATATTCACTAATCTGCTCTTCCCCACTAAAGCTCGCCAAATCAACAGCAATAGGATTAACAGGAATATTGCCCACACTTAAAGGCGAAACACCGAGAATCACATCAACCGATGCATCGGCCGTTTTTAGGTCAATAGCTTCGCTGCTACTCAAGTTATAGAGCGTCAAAAGTGTTTTTGCTCGATTACTATTGCTTGGATCTTCAACAAGGCTGATATTAAGGGTATCTTCTTCAACCATCACTTTCGTCGTGCTCTCAGAATCAGTATCTTCACTTTCAGCACTAGCTTCTGTAGCTCCTTCACCTGTGACTTCTTCACCTGTAGTTTCTTCAATAACAGCTTTTAGCTCACTTAACACAACCGTATAAAAACGACCAGCCAAAATCTCAGCCGTAATGCTCGTTTCACCTACAACGATTTCGTGCTCACCTTGCAGCACAACATAGTAATCACTTGCTTCAGCAAAAGCTAGCTCTGCATAGTCTCTATCCGCAACCTTTACCTGTAGTGCTACTTGTGATGCTTCATCACCTTGAAAAGCATTGACCACACGAACAAAGGCTGCATCCGCAGGTGGTGGATCAGGATATAGACCTTCATCTTGAGCTAGAACAAAGCTTGTTAGCAACAACGCTACCAAGCTGGCAAGAAGACTGATTTTAAAAATAGTTTTAGTATTAATCATTATAAAAACTCCCATCTATATATAGAAGCATATATAGATGAGGACAAGACAAAAAACCTTATAGAAGGGTGTGTCCCATTCAAGATTAAAAACGTATATAACTACATCAAATAGTTTTTTACAATCGTCTGGGACACACCTCGGCAGTTTTTGCGCTTCGCTTAAAAACATGCTATTTCATCTGAAATGACTTTAAACTTCACATGAGACGAATCTTTATAAAAATATGTCTTGTTGGCTACCTAGTTCAGTAAATTTATCAGCACAGTGAATAAGCTGTGGGTGGCAGGTTTCTTTAAAGGCTAAAATTTCCACTCGGCACCCTTGTTCTTGGGCAAGTTCTAACATAGGCACAAAATCCCCATCACCACTGGCAAGTACAATCACGTCTAAATGCTGCCAATGACGCACTATATCAGCAGCAATGCCCATATCCCAATCTCCATCTAGCACATCTTTACCATCATCACCTTTAAAAACCTCAACTTGACGGCACTTGACTCGGTAACCGATGTCACGCAGCTTTGTAGCAAAGCCTTGAGCACTTCCATCTCTATCTACGACATAGGCAGTTGCTTGTTGTAGGCGTCTGTTGCCCACCGCTAGGTTCAGCATAGTTTGGTAACTAATGGCTTTGGCATAGTTATCTTTTGCGCTGTAGTAAAGGTTTTGGGTATCGGCAAATAAGCCTATACGTTGTTCTGGCCATTCGCCTTGGAGAGTTGAAAGGTTGGAAGTTGTGATGACTGCCATAAATCAGTTATACCAGATGTTTTGAGTGGGAGAATAGAAGATTTTTGAAAACGATTAGCATAGATACCCTTTTAAAAGTCAAAGAATCAGATTTATCTCACAGTATCTAATTTACTCACCTTACGCAAAAAGCGAAAGTGCAAACAGGATAAGATAAGCCATGAACGAAGAGATGTTGGAACTATACAGTGATTATTTGATTAGTTCATTCAGCTACACAACAGCGACAGGATTGTCGAAGATGTTAGATGG
>CALDTA010000323.1:0-3227 GCA_937924455.1 uncultured Deinococcales bacterium | reverse complement strand
GGTATGCGGTAGCCATTCAAGCTCGTATGCTTTAAAACAGAACGTGGTGCAGCAGGAATAGCTGGATACAATCGCAATGTTTCTTTAAGTACATTTTGACAGTAACTTAAGTTATCTAGTTCATTTACTAAAGCATCCGCCATGCTTAGCTTAGTGGATAATTCCTCTTGCAAACGTTCTAAACATTCAGGATGTTTTAGTAAACAATACATCGTCCAACTAATCGCGCTAGCAGTTGTCTCATGCCCTGCTGAAAAAATCGTCAGGATTTCATCACAGAGTTGTTCATCTGTCATGCGATTGCCTTGTGAATCTTCGGCAGCTAGCAGTAAATCAAGTAAATCAGTTTCTTCACTATCTATAGTTTGTTTTCGCTTTTGAATATAGTCATGCACTGCTGGTCGCAAAGTTGCTACAATCTCTCGGACTTGCTTAGGTCTACTGGTTGCTAAGCGCAGTGGTACGTCTATAACGTTTTGGTCTGGCACATCTTCTGAAAAGAGAAGTTGATAAATCATCTTTTGCGTGATGTCTAAAGCCAGTTGGTAAAGATCAATTTTCCCAAACGCTAAACTTGTGATTTCTTCTAGGGCAACTGTGTATAGCTTTTCTTTCATAAGCTCTATCGAGCTTTTATAGAACAAGGGTTGCATCATTTGCCTTTGTTCAAACCAAGATGCCTTTTGCTCTTTGTCCAGCTCTGTATTGGTTAGTAACCCCTGCCCTAAAACTGCTTGTAAACCTGTTTTGCGCCCATCAGCACCGAGTTTCACAAAGTTTTCTTTTTGCTCAATCAAGATTTGCTGGGCTAAATCTGGGTGACTTGCCAAGATCATATTGCTTGTGCCCAAGGGTATCTGTACTAAATCACCATGTGCCTGTTGGGCATAGCGCAAGGCAGCAAGGAAATCTTTTCCAAAACCTTCAACCTCTTTTTTGTTTACTTTAGGTACAGGAATTGGGGGTACAGGAATCGGGGCTTCGGCTGCCATAGATACTCAAGTGTACCGCAGACAAGCTTTACTTTATAGGAGTAAAACATTCAAGAAGACAACTTCCAAAAAATCAAACTAACCCTTTTGGAAACAGTCTTTTAGAAAGCGTCAAAGGGTCAGTTAAGAGAAGAGTGTGTGTGTCAAGAGAAATATAACATTCAATCGTTTTTTAAGCGTTAAATCTAAATTATTAAAACCTTAACAGTAGAAGTACACATTACTTAAAAACTATTTTGTACAAGTTTGACACATAACAAGCTTTCACAAATCATTACAAATCATTTTTAGCATTTTTACCTTAAAGAGTGCTCAAAGCTATATATCTTTCATTCACGCAATTAGGGTAAACTACCTACATAACTACATAAAAGAACGGTGAAACTATGAATCTAACTAAACTATTCAGCCTTGACGGAAAGGTTGCAATCGTCACAGGTGCAAGCAAAGGCATCGGCGAAGCTATTGCCCAAGGTCTAGCTGCCTACGGTGCAAAAGTTGTGGTGAGCAGCCGCAAACAAGATGCTGTAGACGAGGTAGCAACAGCTATTAAAGCTATGGGCTATGAAGCAATTGGTGTTGCTGCCCACATGGGCGATATGGAACAGGTTGCTGCTTTAGCAGCTAAAACAATCGAGCTCTACGGTGGCATTGACATTGTTGTCAATAACGCAGCAGTCAATCCAGTGTTTGGACCCATTGAAAATACCGACGAAACTGCCATTGATAAAATCATGGACGTAAACCTCAAAGGTCCTTTTGAGCTGGCTAAAGCTGCCCTACCTAGTATGCAAGCGCGTGGTGGCGGTTCAATCATCAACATATCATCGATTGGCGGCATCAAACCTGAAGCACAGATTGGCATGTATAGCGTGTCAAAAGCAGCCATCATCAATCTGACCCAAGCCATGGCGCAAGACTGGGGCAAGCACAACATTCGTGCCAATGTCATCTGCCCAGGACTTATCAAAACAAAATTTAGTGAAGCACTTTGGCAAAACGAAAAAATTGCCGACCGATTTACGGCACATTTACCAATGAAACGACTCGGTGAAACAGAAGATTTAATTGGTACTGCCGTATTTTTAGCATCCAATGCATCGGCTTACTGCACGGGTGCAACCTATACGGTTGATGGTGGCTACCTAATTGCCTGATTCTTAAACTCTATTTCTATACTTGTAATCAAGACTTAAAAGTTTGGAGCACTATGACAACTTTAGTAGAAAATAAACCCTTTCAACAAACCTTAGATGACATCGCCGATTTTGTTGCTGAGAAAATTTACCCCTTAGAAGATAGCTTCTTGCAAGAAGGCTTTGGTGCTGTACTACCTGAGCTAAAAGCACTGCGTAAAGATGTAAAAGCTAAAGGACTTTTTGTACCACAAATGCCCAAAGATGTTGGTGGCATGGGTTTGAGCTTGTACGAACACGGGCAAGTTAGTGAAGTGCTAGCACGTACGCCTCTTGGTCACTATGTCTTTAACTGTCAAGCGCCTGATGCTGGCAACATGGAAGTGTTGCACGAATACGGCACAGATTTGCAAAAAGAGCATTTGCTCAAACCACTCATAGCTGGAGACATTCGCAGTTGCTTTGCCATGACTGAACCAGACCATGCAGGTAGCAACCCAACCATCATGAGTACTATTGCCAAAAAAGAAGGTGATGAATACGTCATCAACGGGCACAAGTGGTTTACAACTGCTTTTGATGGTTCCTCATTCACGATTGTCATGGCTGTGACCAATCCAGATGCTGAAGCAAGACACGAACGTGCCAGCATGATTATTGTGCCTAGCGACGCTGAGGGATTGATTCATGTTCGTCGCATCAAGATTGTTGGTGAAGAAGGCGAAGACCATCACAGTCATTCAGAGATAAAGTTTGAGAATTGTCGTGTACCACAAAGCAATTTGCTTGGTATAGAAGGAAAAGGTTTTGCGATTGCTCAACAACGTCTTGGTCCTGGACGCATCCACCACTGTATGCGCTGGATTGGCATTTGTGAACGCAGTTTTGACTTAATGTGTGACCGTGCTGCCAAACGTGAGCTTTCACCTGGTGTACCGCTAGCAAGCAAGCAAACCATTCAAAACTGGATTGCAGAGTCCAGAGCAGAAATCAATGCTTCTCGCTTAATGGTACTTGAAGCTGCCAAGAAGATTGACGAAGAAGGCTCAAAAGCTGCCAGACAAGAAATATCACTAATCAAGTTTTATGTAGCTGATGT
>CALDTA010000322.1:0-8212 GCA_937924455.1 uncultured Deinococcales bacterium | reverse complement strand
AAAAAACAATAGTTCACTAAGCTATACTTTTAAGGCACTCACAAAGTAACGTGAGTGCCTTTTATTTTATTCTACTAATACTAAACTGAAAGATGAATGTCATAAAGATATAGTCGCAAAGATTGCGAAATAACCGAAGGGTAAAGGCTTGAAAACCTTGTGTATTGACTGGGATTATGACATTTATGATTCACTTCGGTATAATTCCCTATTGCCTACGGATTCGCTTGTTCAAGCTCTTCCACGATTAACTGACCTAAGTCAGTTAATCGGCAAGCTTCGTAACGAGTAGGAACGAACTCATTTAGCATGGGTCAACATTACGTGGAAACGCTATTCATATCAATACTCTCAAAGACGCCTTAATTACAATCAAGACACCACATTCCTAAGAACTGATCCCTTAAAAAACCATCAACTCTATTAACTACCACAAGTGTGAATTAGGACAGCATCAACGTCACCAACGCACAATACTCAAACAAAAAGCCGATATTATATCCCTCTCTTTGTGTCAAAAGTATAAACTATTAATCTTCGACATTTTTTCGACACCTCATCATTTACCTTCTAGTTGGGAAAGATAAATGCTTAAAGCATATTTACTTTTCTTATAATAAATTGAATAGTGCTATTCATAGTTCTTTTTATAGTTCTTTTTCAATTTATGGATTATCCAATGCATATTAGAAAATTTGTAAGGTTAATCATTTACAAGGCTGATTTTTAATCTAGTTGTTTTGGCAGCTTCTTACAAGCCTATTTATTCATAACAACGCTTATATAGATAAATCACAAACCTTGTAGTTAGTAAAGTTCTGGGAGGAACATATATGAAAGCCCCTACTAGTAGTGTTGCTAAAACACTCCTTAGGTCAATTAAGATATTGACTTTTGCATCACTCATCTTGGTACTTGCAGCGTGTGGCTCAGTATCAACTAGTCCTGAAGTAGCTACTGTCAACAACAAAATCGATATAAACTCAATCGATTACAGCGCAGGTATGACTATCAATTACGCAATTGGTATGTCTGATAGTCTGTCTGATTTAAGCACACAAGCTACTCAACTTTTAGCTAACCCAAACTTTGATACAAACACTGATTGGTTTAACTGTGGACCTGCTGCAAATAGCAATATCTCAAACGGAAACCTCGCATTATCTGGCGATAGTGCTTGCGTTTATCAAACAATTGCAGCAACACCAAACGAAAGCTATAGCCTTGCATGTTATGGCGGAACAAATGCCGAATTCGCAAGCGTGACACTAAGCATATTGGACTCGAGCTGGAATGCTATCGATTCTTCAAGTGTTTCTCTAAATACCTTAACAAGCGTAGAAGCAACATCAAATACAACCTATGTAGCAGCAACTATCTATGCTGAAGGTGAAACTAACATTTCAGACTGCATCTTAACTGCTAGTGGCACAGATTCTGTAGATCCAGTTGATCCTGTAGACCCAGTCGATCCTGTAGACCCAGTTGCTCCTGTAGCTGGCGAGCTACTTGCAAACTCAACTTTTGATGCCAATACAGATTGGTTTAACTGTGGGGATGCGAATAAGAGCAATATGTCAAATGGTGTATTAACGCTATCTGGTAGTGGTGGTTGTGTTTATCAAACCGTTCCTGCAACTGCTAATGAAACATATACCCTAGTTTGTGACTCTACATCTGACGCAGCTTACTCAACTGTAACACTCAGTATGCTAAATTCTAACTGGTCTGCAATCGACACAAGTGTTGTTACTGTTGACAATGTGACAGCTCAACCATCAGTAGTAACTAACCTTACGTCAACAAATGCTACTAGCTATGTTGCTGTTACAATCTACTCTGAAGGTCCAGCTACACATGAAAGTTGTTCTTTAACAACTGATGGCACTTCAACGCCAGCACCTGAACCAACACCAGAACCAACACCAACTCCAGAGCCAACGCCTGAACCAAATCCAACGCCAGGCGGTTCAGTTGAAAATACTTTGCTAAACAATGCTAGCTTTGACACCTTTGATAGCTGGACAACCTGTAGCTCTACTGGTCAAGCAGAGTACGGTATCGGTACTGGTAATTTCTTAGGTGGTGGCGGTGAGTCTTGTGCATTCCAAAATGTAATCGCACAACCAGGCGCAACTTACACACTATCTTGTGCTGGTAGTAGTCCAGAAGGCTTTTCAAGTATGTCTCTCAGTAGCCTTAACAGTAACTGGGGTATCATCGATCAAAACACAGTTGAGATTACTGCTAACAACGTTTACGCTACTAGCCTAACCGCAACAGGAGCAACCTATATGACTGTAACGCTTTATAGTGACACAGTAATAAACTTGTCTGAATGTGGTTTGGTTATTCAATAATTTCGTTTAAAACAAGCTGACAAAAGTTCGTCATGAACTTCTAAGATGCATTGTACAGTCCTGTACAATGCATCTTATTTTTACTTTCCTTCAAGCGTAGCTGCCGCATTCTCTTTCTCTTTTAAGAGTTTCATATTTTTCCCTAAGATTCCTCCTCGAGCGTTATGCCCTTGGGTAATCACTACAAAGGCTTTTGAATCAATATCTGCAACAATATCACTAAGCCTATCTACATCTGAGCGCATCACCGTACACATAAGTACGCTATTTGATTCTTTATTAAACGTTCCTTCTGAGTTCCACTGTGTAACACCTATACGCAAGGTTGTGTGTAATGCTGCTGCAACATCACTTGGCTGTTTGGTAACAATCATCACCATTCGTACAATACTCGGTCCTTCAAGCGCATAGTCTGTTGCCAAGCCAGATACAAAAAGTGCAACCATTGAGTAAAGTGCATTTTCCCAACCAAAGAAAAATCCTAAAAGCAATATGATTGTGCCATCAGTAAGTATGTAAATCTGGCTGATAGGCAAACCCGTTTTGAGTTGGAGAACCCTGCTCAAAACACCCGTACCACCAGCATTGCCCTGTGCCCTTAAAACCAGACCAAAACCAATACCAGATGCAACTCCCCCAAACAAAGCATTTAACAAAAGGTCCTCACTAATACCTCCTGCGGGCATAATCAAGCCAAATAAATCGATAAAAATATTGCTTAAGAAAACCACATAGCTAGTACGAATCAAGAACTTAAAACGTCCAAGGCTATAAAAGCCCAAAATCAACAGCGGAATGTTCATGAGCTGTAAAAGTATACCTGGGCTCAAATTGATATATTTCAAAACTACTAAGCTCAAACCTGAAATACCGCCAGGTGCAATATTGTTTGGATAAAAGAAAATACGAAATCCAAAAGCCATGATAATAGCACCAAGACTCAGGTATAAAAAGTTTTGCCAATTGGAAAAAACGTCTTTACGAATCCGTTCCCAACTTAGTTTGCTAATAGCACGATTTGAAACAAACATAGCTTTTATCCTCTACATGTGTGGTTATTTTAATTAGCTCAAGTCACCACATATTTTTTCTACAAGCAATTCCACGATTAACTGCGACAGCAGTTAATCGGCGAGCTTCGTAACAAGTAAGAATAAAGCCACTCAGTGTGTACAGTTATTTCGTGGAAACGCTGTAGCAATAGTTTGCAAGAAATCACCACAAAATAATGTAGAATTCCCTCTTTTCGCTCTCTTTTTACTCTCTTATTACTAGCCAAAAGACAGGAAAAAGCCAGTCTACTTAGACTGACTTCTATAACCTTTGTTTTGTACTACTGTTGAAATGGTGCCGAGGATGGGACTTGAACCCACACGCCATTTCTGGCACTAGCCCCTCAAGCCAGCGTGTCTACCAATTCCACCACCTCGGCAGGGGTGCGTATCTGAGTAAATACTCCTCAAATAGCGTTAAATAGCACTGTGAATGATACTAGCTCAATCTTTAGTATGTCAAGGTTATCTTTGAACAAAATACGAGCATATTAGAGTGTAAAAATCACTTATTTCATTTAAACAAGAATCACAATTTTATTTTGATACTTTTTTAAAATAGCTCATCTTGTTAAAGTTACAAATCAAGCTTATCTACAAGCTTTCTTACTCTTACTTGAGCATTTTTCATAATGACTGGACCATGCCCAAGTGCCAACGTTTTCAAGCCAAGATTTGCAACTTTCTGAATCGATTTTCTTGATTCAGGCAAATCAGGCGTAAAGGCCTTAAAAGGCTGCGTTAGCCTACCCATAATGTTCATCATGACATCACCACCAATTAAGATTGATTCTTTTGGTAGCCAAAATCCTATCTGCCCTGCACTGTGCCCAGGCAAATGGATAACTTCTAAACCTTCCAGCACCTCAGAAATAGCTTCGGAAGCTTTTAAGGTTCTGTGAACCTCGCAGGTCGGTAGCTCTGCACTACTGCCTAATCTGAACATCAAACGATCAATGATATTAAAGCCATCTTGTGGTGCAGTTTCTTGAACTTGCTTAGCTTCGATAATTGCCGCATCTAAATCATGCGCCCAAACCTCAGCGCCTGTACGTTGCTGCATATCACAAAGTGAACCTATATGATCACCATGTGCATGGGTAATCAAGATACGCTTTAAATCATGTAAATCATAGCCAGCCTTGTTAATGGCTTTGATAATAGACTCTGAACTATTTGCATCACCTGTATCCACTAGGCTCAAACCATCATTGCCTTCAATCAGGTAACAATTGCTAATGCCTACTCTAAATTGAGTGATGTATTTGCTGATACGTTTCATAATACCTGTGGGATTAGCTATTCTACTTTGGTGCGCTCGAGCGCAACGTCTATCACCTGACGTAATTTGCCATAATCGCCGCCTGTGACCTTCATGCCATTGATTAACATACTAGGTGTACCTTCGAGTTCTAGCGATTGTCCAAAGGCAAGATCAGTAAAGACCTCATCTTCAAAATCACCATCTAAAACACAACGTGCCAGTTCCTCAGCATCAAGCTCTGGTACATATTCTCTAGCAATCGCTGCTATTGATTCAGGCGACGACCATTTATCTGTAGCCCCTTGAATATCAAAAATGTAGCGCTTCAAGCGCCAAAAAGCTACGTTGTCTTGCTTATAGGCACATTCGCCAGCCCAAGCTGCAAAAAACGAATCTTTATTGATAACAGGGTAATTAACAAAAACGATAAATAAATCCCCTGGCAAGACATAATCACGAATAAGCGGTGCCATAACATTTTGATTGAAACGCTTACAGTGCGGACAGCTAAAATCTTCAAAAAGCACCATCATGACAGGTGCGCCAGAATAGCCAAGGTGCGGTTGTGAGGTCAATTGAAAATCACGCTCAGTTGCTCTTGCCATAGCACGTTCAACATTCTCTTGAACATCTTCTATTAAGGTTGGTGACGCTTCTATACCTTGTGGCTGTTCTCGTTCTTCTGCGATGTTGCGTGCTAGCCTAGTTGCTTCACTCATCAAATCCGCAGCACTACCTTCTAGTGAGTACTGTGCAAAAGCTACTGATGTGCCACAAAACCCATAAAACATAGCCAAACTGAGTAACAGCAAAAACACCTTATATCGTTTGTTGTTTAACAGCCTCACAAAAACACGCTCACTCATCTCTGTTATCAATCATGTTATCTAAAAGTATATGAAGATTAGGTATAATACTAAGCCTTAAATGACAAGTTTTTATTATATCGCTGCTGCTTCCATATAGATTCTTAATCTAGGCACTTCTAATCTAGACAGTTCTAATCTAGACACTTCTAATCTAGGCACTTTAAAAGTGAGAGCATCTCTATATGATGCGTTTGCGGATAAAAATCAAATGCTTCCATTTTTATAAGCTCAAAACCTTGCTCGTTTAAAGAAGCAACATCTCTTGCCCATGTTGCTACATCACAGGAGACATAAGCAAGGTAACTTGGCTTAGCGTGGCTGATAGCTGACCGCAATTCTTTTGATAAACCTGCTCTTGGTGGGTCTACACAAAGCAAGGATAAGTTACTGATTTCTTCTGGGTTGAGGTATTTGGCATTGACCTTTTTAAACTCAAGGTTGCTAATACCCTGCTTTTCAGCTTCTTGTTCGCCTAGCTTGAGGCTCGAGCCGCTAATATCCACAACCTTAACCTTCTCAAATAACTCCCTCAAATGAAAAGCAATAACCCCACTACCACCAAATAAATCAACAGCCTCACCTGTTACCTCAAGTTCCTCTATCCAAGTTTTTAAGGTTTGAAAGAGTAAGCCCGCAGCCTTTGGATTTGGCTGAGAAAATTCACTGGCACTCACACTCACCTGTGCATCACCAATAACCTGAGGCAAACGACGCTTCCCAGCAAGGCGTTCTACCCCATTCCGAAAACGTCCTCTTGCATCATATTGACTATAGCTCACGCCTGCCAATACACCACCATCAACAAGTTCATGTGCTAATGCCATATAGTTTCTGTGCGATGCACGCCCTATCAAACAAGCAAGCACTTCACCTTCATGATTTGCACGTAAAGCTATCTCTACAAGACCTTTTGCAGTTTCTTGTCCAACAGAGTTTTCAAGAACGTTCCAAACTTCATTTATGGCTGGATGCGCTACAGAATCTTCATTGAGCAAAACTAGCTCATGACTTTGTGCTTTTCGGTAGCCTAAACCTTCTTTTGAAACAGCAGGTTGTACTGCATAGCGGTAATTCCATAACTCTGGTGCTGGTCGTACCTTCATGGCTGTATCTACAGAGCTTGAATTTACACCCTGCCTATTCATAATATCTTTGATAACTTCTGCTTTTAAAACAAGTTGTTGTTCATCGTCAATGAAAGCATAGTCCAACCCTGGATGATGACTAGCTAACGTACGGCGAAAAGGACTTGCTTCTAAAACGTCTAAAACACGTCCTTGCAAGACACCCTTCACTTTGGTGAGTTGTACACGTACAAGCTCAGTTGGTAACGCACCTTGTACTAAGGCGATTTGACCAGCCTGATTAGTTTGGCTATCTTGACTGGGCTCGAGCCTTGCAAGTGCCATCGCTCTATGAAGCATACGCTCAGGTCTCAAAGTCGTTTCTACTACTTTGCGTTTCTGAGTATTGTGCCTATTTTTTCTATGGTTCTTATTCTGCATATGCTTATTTGCCATTACTATTTACCATTACTATTGGTTATAGCATGGTTCACTAGCTAAATTCGGAAAAATACTGGGTGAAAATACTGGGTGAAAATACTCGAAAAAAAGTAAAGGCTTGAATCAAGATTCGAATTCGACTTAAATTTCAATTTCATCAATCCTTTAACCTATTCTACACGAAGCTCAAATACCATTATTTTGAGTTATTTTTGGTGAAAAAATAGGTTATTCAACCATGACGAGTGAAGTAATTTACTGATATACTCATCATTGATATGAATCGTTCCTTTCAAGAAATTGTCGAATTAGCCATTTTCGGTATCATTGCGCTTGCAATCGGTACTGGTCTCCTATGGGTTTTAGGACATGTCCTCGGCTTTGTTGGTTGGTTATCAACCAAAATTGCTGGATGGATTTGGCTCCCTGTCCGTTTCCTTCTCCTAATCGCCATCGTCGTTATCGCCGTATACTTCATCTGGAAATTTATTCAAGATCGCAACAGTGCAAAAGCAGCAAAACCAGCTTCTGTTATCTCAGGTAGCTCAACTGCTAAAGCAGCTACCAGTAGTGATGCCAGTAGTGCTGTAAACAGCGATGCAAAGTCAGAAACTAGTAGCTCAAACGAAAGTAGTAACGACGAGTAATTTAACCTTGGCACGCAACATAATGTAATCGGATGCCCTACAGCATCCGATTTTTTTGATACATATATGATATTAGTCATTTAAATTCGGTAAAATATTAATATCTACTGGCTTCAAATGCCAGAATAACTACATTCACTTTTTGCTAATACATCTTTTAGAGTATTTTCCCACAACGCAGAAAAATCCTTAAAAAAATTAGTCACTCAAATGAAAGGTTTGTCTATGGTTTACAAAATCCCTACTTCAAACAACAAGTGCAAATTGGTTTTTGAAATTCCTGGTCACAATACTGAAGCTTCAAGCATCGAACTTCATGCTGATTTTAACAATTGGAAACCTGTCAAAATTGATGGTTTCAACAGAGGCATGTGGCGTCTTGAGCAAGAAGTCGATGCAGGCAAACAATACCAATTTAGATACAAAATCATTCGTGATGGTCACGAATACTGGCTCAGTGATGCTGAGGCTGAAGGCTTAGTGCCAAACGATAAAGGTACTAAGAACTCAATTAT
>CALDTA010000321.1:0-3438 GCA_937924455.1 uncultured Deinococcales bacterium | reverse complement strand
GTGTTGTACGTAGGTCAATTAAGTGAGTATTTAGCAGTTTATGCTCACCTATGCCTAAAGGTAGACTTTCTGCCCCAAAACTTGCAACAGCCATAACAATACTCCTTAAGGTGCTTAATAATGAACAGGGATGATGAATTCCCCGAGGCTTGCCTCGAAATAAAAAGAATCGACGTATGGCTTGCCAGACAAGATTTCTTTGTTGATACCCTGTTGATACCCCGTTGGCTTGCCGCAGGGTTCGTTCATTAAAGTTCAATAACTAAAAAAAGTCCAGTAATTAAAATAATTATACTGAGTATAGCAAATCATTCCTTCTACTAAACTGAAAGATGAATGTCATAAAGATATAGTCGCAAAGATTGCGAAATAACCGAAGGATAAAGGCTTGAAAACCTTGTGTATTGGCTGGGATTATGACATTTATGATTCACTTCGGTATAAGTGAGTTAATTCTTACTCGTTACGAAGCTCGCCGATTCACTGCTGTTGCAGTGAATCGTGGAACTGCTACATTGATTCATTTATATAGGGCTAAAAAAATGCCCCTGTTTCAATAGACTTAATAGTCTTGATAACAAGGGCAACATTTGAAAGGTATCTTTTTAATAATGAACAGGGATGATGAATTCCCCGAGGCTTGCCTCGAAATAAAAAGAATCGACGTATGGCTTGCCAGACAAGATTTCTTTGTTGATACCCCGTTGGCTTGCCGCGGGGTTCGTTCATTTACTGCTTTTTAGCTATACCAAGCAAACTCGCAGTTTCATTGTCATAGAAAAGGACAGTACCTACCCTATTTTTGGGTACACGAACCAAAATCCACGGACTTACAAAACCTTGTGAAACAATGTTGTCATCAGGTCTAGGAATGCTAACATACACATGGGCAGCTTGAGACTTAAGAAGCACGTTATTCACTTGCAAATTTAAACCCACAGCAGGTTGAATCCCTAAGAAGACACCCACAACACTCTCTCGTGCAAAATCAATGCTTGGTAGTGTAGGCACAACCGATACATTGCCATAAGCTCTTGCCCAAACTTTGAAAAGTGTAGAAGCGTCATGGACAATTACAAACCCCATGTGCTCCATGTTGGCGCTCTCACCACGACCAACAACATCCCACTTAGCACCTTGCGGATATACACCACCTATGCCGCTGTTCATGTCGTTTAAACCTGCTGTATCGTCCCCTGCTTGTGTAGGATTGATCGGGTCTATATCTACTGTTGTTGGGTCTGGTAGTGTTTGATTTACTGGTGTTTGTGCATAAATCGTAGATGTGAGATTTGGATTGATTGCAGCAGCGTTTACAAAGGCTGCAGTTGGTCCACCGTTTGTGGTCGTTGTTGAAGCTGGAAGGTAATTAGATGATGCTACAGGGTTAGATACCACAGGGCTAGATGCTACAGGGTTAGATACTACAGGGTTAGATACTACAGCACTTCCAGCAACAGGACGCGCACCTGCTACCATAGTTATACCTGAAGCTGTATTAGTACCTGTAGTAGGAGTTTGAGAAACACCTACAGAAACACCTTGAGAAACACCCACAGAAATCGGTGCAGCAATAGCTGGTATGGATGGTGGTGGAGGCGTAGCATAGGCAGCATAAGGATCAACCAAGATGTCTTGGAGCATTTCAGGCATAATGAGTGCCTGTGGTTTGTGCTGGCTTGCTGCCACACTATAAATGTAATCATTTTGTTTTGCTTTTAGCGCAAGCGTACCTGAGGTTTCGGTATCTCTACGCATAACTACATTTGCTTTAAACTCTTCGTGTCCTCTAAGTTTAAGGTTAGCTTGGTAGTTACCTTCTGGAACAGAAGCTTCTACTGGTGTGTTACCAATATATTCACCATTTAGGTAAACTTCGGCACCAACTGGGCTCGAGCTCAACCTAAGTAGTCCATTACCGCTTGGTACGGTTGGTTGTGCTGTCACGCCCGTAAGCTGCTTAATCATCGGACTACGTTCAATAATCTTAGTCAATTTCTTTGCAACATTATACCGCTCCGAAAGAGGCTGTGATTCATCATAACCACCCCAGTGCATACCTACAGGCTGATTGGTATCACTAAAAATAATCGCACCAGAACTGCCTGCTTGTGTATCACACTTATGGAAGATTTCTGAGCTACTCACCAAATCCCATGATGGGTGCATATAGCAGCGCTCACGCGTAATATATTTTGGCTTGCCCCCTGGGTGATGAATGATAAAGAGATTTTCCAAAGGTTTTGGATCTCTAACGTTAGCTAAGTTAATTACACCGTAACGACTACCAGGTATATCTGCTAATTCGAAAATACTATAGTCAAGTTCTGCGTCACTTTCAATCGCTTGCATTTTGACCTTGAATTCTTGACCTTGATCTCTTTCTGATAAATACCCTAAGCGCAAAGTCGCACGTTCAACACGAATATTTTTATCAATACCAGGAATACAGTGATAATTTGTTAGGATATGTCTGTCACTAATCAGTGAAGCCGTGCAAAAACTTGTACCTTCAGCACCGTCAACACGTCTGAGGAAAAGATTTAGACGACCAATTGGTGCCGAAAGACGTGCATCGTGCTGTCTTGCATTTATGAGTTCAAGCAAAGGCTCAAACACAGCAAATGCATCAAAGACATTCTCTGGATTGTATACCTCTGGTGTATAGTTCAAATTTGCATTGCCATACTCACTAGCAGGCATGTACAGCACTTGTGCCTTACTAACTTGAAGTAACTGGCTAAGCACAATCATAACGACGCCACAAAGCAAAAACGCACGTAATATATATAGTGCATTATCGCTTATAGAATGCCCTTTGTCAGGCATGGGGATATGTTGGAAACGTCGAAAAGTCATATGTTAGTTGTACAGCTTGTCCGTGAGGATTTCGTGTATTAAACATACATGAATCAATAGCAGATTTAGAATGCCCTGAGAATTTGTTAAATTTTGGCTGAAGAACGTAGTGCTAGTGCTTTAACAAGTGAAACTCTAAGGGTGAAGACTCTGAACTATACCAATTCCGCTTAAATCCGTTGTAAAGTCTAAACGTGTTTTAAGTAGTAGGTGAGTTAACTAGCGGAATATGGTTGAGCAAAGGATAGCTCTAGCTCATTTAGTTATTACCAGCGTTTCCACGAAATAACTGTACACACTGAGTGGCTTTATTCTTACTGTGTGTTTTTCACAGACACTCGTTACGAAGCTCGCCGATTAACTGCTGTCGCAGTTAATCGTGGAATTGCTTTACATGTATTTTTCGGACACGGTATTAACCATAAAGAAGTGCCTTATTAACTATGAAGTGCCTTATAATACCGAAGTGAATCATAAATGTCATACTCCCAGTCAATACACAAGGTTTTCAAGCCTTTATCCTTCGGTTATTTCGCAATCTTTGCGACTATATCTTTATGACATTTATCTTTCAATTTA
>CALDTA010000320.1:0-4178 GCA_937924455.1 uncultured Deinococcales bacterium | reverse complement strand
ACAACCTGCGTCCACTGATCCAACCAAGTCTCTAAATTAGCCTCAATAAAACTACTCTCTAAACTAGCGATCACATCAGCCTCAGGCACTTGGCTATAAGCCTCAAACTCTGCTGGAAGGCTTGCCTCACTGTTGACGGGGTAAACAAACATATTCATAGGAATATCTTCTTGGAAAGGCACACTAAGCATGTAGTCAATAAATTTCTGTGCTGCCTCGACATTATCAGAGCCTTTTAATATGCCTACAGCTTCAATCTGCTCATAGGCACACTTATCACAAACAAGATTTACAGTTGGTGCTTCGTCAAGTGGCTCTTCTGAAAAAATAACTTCAGCAGCAGGTGAACTTGCATAGCTAAGTACTACTGGACGGTCTCCACCGTAGCGAGTAAATGCACTGTAGTAAGCATCTGTCCAGCCGTCAGTGACTTGCACGTCATTTTCACGTAGTGCCTGCCAGTAGCTCAACCAATCATCACCATAGCGGTCAATCGTTGCAAGCATAAACGCTAACCCTGGACTACTACTATTTGGATTTTCAACAACAGTCATTGCTTTATAGCTTTCAGTTGTTAAATCATCCAAATCGCTTGGCAATGCAACACCCATATCTTCAAACCATACTTTATCTAGATTAAAGTTTACATAACCAGCGTCCACTGGTGTCACGTTATTATCAGCATCAAACTGTAGAGATTCAGGTACTGATGACAACGCTGGGCTTGCATAAGGCTCGAAAATATCTTTATCGGTCGCTCTGGCAATCAAACTATTATCGATGCCAAAAAACAAATCTGCGAGAGGACGACGACGTGTTAAAATTGCTTTATTGGTAGTCTCTCCTGCATCGCCACCTTGAATAAAGCGAAGTTCGATACCCGTCTCTTCCGTAAATGCATCTAGTACATCTTCAGAAATCACAAAAGAATCATGCGTCAAGATGCTTATCTGTTGTGCAAAAGAAACACCTGTGCAGCATATGGCTACTAAAGCCAATGCTACTAAACGGTTATAAAAAAACATAAAAAAAACCCTTCTGCCATCAGAAGGGGGAGCATTACCTTAGACAAGCTTAAGCTTGCATCAAACTCCCTACGCTAGAATAATCTAGGTCAGGTTATGAGGGTGTATTCTCAGCTCTAATTTTAAAATTTGGTTAAAATCAGCGCACCCCTGATGACTCAATAAGTCTAACATTATGCGTTAAGACTTAAATAGGTTCGAAAACACACTAATTCTAGCGTTTCCAAGTACAAGTAATATTGACCTATGCTAAATGAGTTCGTTCCTGCTCGTTACGAAGCTCCATGATTCACTGCTATCGCAGTGAATCGTGGAAGTGCTTTCACTGCGAAAGCAATACGAAAGCAATACACAACCATTACGGTCTTCATCAAAGAAGTATAAATCCGTTAATGTTACTTTAACGCAAGTTCATCGCTTCCCTTATGCCCATTGTCTATGCTAGCAAAAACAAGTTGATTGATATCGGCTTTGTTCAAAAAACTAAAACTCAGTAACTTTTGTATTCGTCACTTTCTTTAATCTTCTGTTTCGTCATCTAGACAAATCACAAAATTACTGAGAAAAAAGGAGCACGCTGTTTTAGCGTAATGTCACAAGTTTTCTATACATTTTGATTTGTGGCATTACTCAAAGATTTCGTTAGTGGGGGCCTAATGTTAGATACAAAAATGCTAGATACTCAAGAGGTTGTTTTAAATAGCCATCTTGATGCTGTTGATAGTCAAACAAATTTCTTAAAATCTGCAAACTTTACATATATACTCACTGCTGTATTAACAATTGCAGTTTGCTTACAAATTATGCTTTTAGTACAAGGACCGATACCTTTACTAATCATCGGTGCAATCGGAATCATAGCTATTAGCTATTTTTATAGCCTACGTCTGAGTATGATTTTGCTTTTTCTTTGCTGTGTTGGATATATTCTAGCGTCAAACATTGCAAGCATCTCAGTTAATAGACCATTGTTACAAGAAATGTCTGATAGCTTTGTTGGTACGCAAGTCTTTTTCACACTCGTGTCAATATCTTTAGCAAGCTATACACGCATACTCAAAACAGGATTGCGCTGGCAAGAACAACTCAAACACTTTGCTAACACCCATGATGATTTAACACTCCTGCTCAATAAAGAAAGTTTTATAGAGAAACTCGATGACATCATTGCAACATCACCAAACCATCAAGAACGCTTTGCTTTAGTGCTCATTGACATAAATGGGCTAGAAAAAATCAATCTTAAGCACGGCTATAATGCTGGGAACACTGCACTTAATATCATTTCTGATAGGTTAAGACAAGCTGCCCAAAGAGATGATTTAGTAGCAAGAATTGACGAAGACTGCTTTGCTTTAGTCGTTAGGAAAATGGCTCACAAAGCACAGTTGAAAGGCTATGTAAAACGCGTTAAGGCTATGCTAAATTTACCTTTTGACTATGGGTGGAAAGCCATTAACTTAAAAACAAAGATGGTTTCAAGTTTTTATCCTGTAGAAGGTAAAACCGCTAGTGAGCTCTTAGTACTAACTGAAAGCAAACTAAAAAAGAATAGAATCTAAAAAACCTGAAAAAACAGGTCTTGCTGCCTTGGCTGAGAAGATATTTCTCTCCACAAATATTTGCAAATGATTGGCTCGAGCTATGAATTAGGACATTACCTTCATAGGAAAATTTAGTGTTATACTTTCTCATCCTTTGAAGGAGGTTTTTGAATGTCACAACATAATGCATGGCCTAATGCATGGCGTTTAGTCCTAAGATTCACTTGTCTTTTCCTTTGTCTTTTCCTTGCTCTAACTTTCTCTCCTGCAACAGCTCAAGATAGTACCATGAGCTCCGAGAGTTCCGAGAGTGCTGAGGTGCTTATTCAGCAACTGCAAGCTCAAAATGCGAATTTACAAGGTCGCTTAGACCGCATGGAAGCATCAAGAGATAGATTAAGAGCACAAGTCGGTGAATTAGAGGGTGCTGCTATGTCAGCAACAGCAGGTACGGCTGACGCTTCAGCATCGGCTGACGCAACCGCACAACTGACAAGAACCCAATCAGCTTATGACCGTCTTAAGCAACAGATGACTACTCTACAAACAAATAATGCAGACCTTGAAGCACGTATCGATAGAGAGCTAGCTTCTAAGGCGCGTATTCAAGCTCAGCTTTCTAGCCTACAAGAAAGTGCTGCTGCCCTTGAAACAGAAGCTGAAGATGCAACTGCAGAGCTAACTAGCCTAAAACTGCAACGTCAAGATAGAGTAAGAGAAATTCTTAACCTCAAAAAGCAAGTATCTGAAGCAACGATGCAAGCTGCCGAAAGCGGTGACGCTGCAAGTCAACTAAGAATTGCCGAAGGTGAGCGAGATGCTGCTATCGGAAGAATTGCTTCGCTTAGAGACAGCTTCGGCGTACAGCAAGCAGCTAGCGCAGCATCACTAGAACGTGCTGTTAGACTTGGTGATAGAGCTCGAGCCCAACGAAATGCCGCTCTCGAAAAACTTAAAGCTATGAGCATGACTGACGTTGATGACTCAAGTGATTCAAGTGAAACACCAGCTAGCGAAAACCCTAGCGTAGAAGACAGCCAAAGCGGCGCAGCAGAAAGCTTAAATCTATACAGAACCCTCTCTGCTCGTCTTTCTGCTGGCGAAACCCTAAGTGCTGAAGAACAAAGTCAATATGACAATGCTCTTGAAGCCTTACGCGCTAATCAACAGCTCGTTGCTCAGCAAATTGGTGGTTCAACTTATACTGTAGTTGACGGAGATACACTCTCCTCTATCGCTCAAAATCAATATGGCGATGCCAATGAGTATCTAAAAATTCTTGACGCAAACAACTACTTAATCGATGATGCTGATTTGATTTTCCCAGGGTTTGAACTAGTCATTCCTCAATAAAGAAAAAACTAAACTAAGCTAATCAGAGAGGGTATCTTACCCTCTCTTTTTTATAGACTAGTACTGCCCTCATCGAGTCGTCTATAAATTAGGCTTGTTCTAAACTAAAAACTGATGCATGATTACTGTTCTTTTTCCAACCCTCACCTCTAACTCCTCTCCCAAGCTTGAGAGAGGAGCACTAAACAATTGACCAAAAGCTTGTGTTTTTAGGGGGTGAGGGTTAAGCCTTAAAAGTTATTTCAGAACAGCTCTA
>CALDTA010000319.1:0-2640 GCA_937924455.1 uncultured Deinococcales bacterium | reverse complement strand
AAATAAAGCTCAAAAACACAGGAACGGTATTATGCTGATATTTGGTAAACAAGCAGTTAAAGAAGCCCTCGAAGGGGGCAAGGTTGAACGTGTCATCATCGCAGATGGTCTAAACGACAAAACTACACGTGATATTGAACGCTTAGCGAAAAAGAAAAATGTTGGCTACGAAACTGTACCGCGCATTTACCTTGACCGTGCCCTTAAAACAACCAAACACCAAGGCATAGCTGCTGAATTACCAAGTCTTGGCTATAGTGATATTGATGCAGCTTTTGACCTTGCTAAAAGTCGTGGCGAAGATCCCTTTTTTATATTGCTTGACCAAGTGACTGACCCTCATAACTACGGTGCGATTATTCGTAGTGCAGAAGCACTTGGTGCACACGCAGTTATCACAGAAGAACGTCGAACCGCATCGTTATCACCAATCGTTGTAAAAAGCAGCGCTGGTGCTGTGAACTACATTCCCTTAGTGCAAGTTAAGAACTTACCTAGATTTATCGATGACATAAAGGCTAAGCAGTTCTGGGTCTATGGCTCAAGCGATAAAGCAACACAATCACCTGAAAACTTTGACTATAGTGGTTCGGTTGCACTGGTTATCGGTAGTGAAGGTGATGGTATGCGACGACTTGTTGAGCAAAAATGCGATGAAGTTGTCAAAATTGACCTCAGTGGTAACGTAAATTCCCTTAATGCTTCAGTAGCTGCAGGCATTCTCATTAACGATATTATGCGAAAACGTTCAAAAAACTAGCTTCATCTCTCGCATCTATACACTCTAAACTCAAAAAGCACTCTAAACTCAAAAAGTACTCTAAAAAATAGGTTAAGAAAAACTGATAGCTTCAAATAAACTCAGTTAGTCTTTTGCTGCATAATGCCTAAATAACACTAGGCAGCGGGAGAAATAACTGTGCAATTATCTAAAAGCTTCAGGGCTACAATTAAAAATTTATCTGATGCAGGTAACCTTGATGCAGAAACAAGTTCCAAGCTAAAAAAATACGTGAGTGGCGTTGAAAGGCTCGAGCGCGAAAACTATCTGCGCCAACGTCGTATTCATGCCCTTAACATCGTCAATCTACTTACACCTATGCTTACACGTGTAAAAGAACAAGACGATGTTAATAATATGCTTCAGCGAATTTTACAAGCTGCTATCAAACTAAGTCGTGCGACACGTGGATTTGTTGTTCTCGTTGATCCTGAAACAGAAGACGGTTTCACAATCTCAGCAGCGTCTGGTATCGAACTTGGTGCTGAGAACCTCAAAGAAACCAATAGTGGCACACCAGAAATTAGTGAAGAAGCAAAACTCTCTCGCTCACTCATTAAACAGATTCTAGAGCGTGGTGAAGGTATCATCACGACTAACATTCAGCAGGATGAACGCTTTGAACCTGGGGCAAGCTTACTTGCTACAAACATTCGCAGCGTTATGGCAACACCAATTAAACTTGAAAAGAAGTTGATTGGCGCAATTTATGTTGATAGTGAGCTATCAAACATGCTTTTTAACGACCATGATTTGGAAGTATTTAGTGCCTTCGCTAACCATGCTGCTGTAACGCTCAACTTAGCAACCTCTCTCAAAGCAAAGCGAGACTTGCACATTCAATCAATTCTTGCACTAGTTCATGCAGTAGAAGCAGCCGATGCATATACCGCAGGACATTCACGCAACGTTGGTTACTATGCTAAAGGTATAGCAGAAGCCATGGGTTTACCTGATAAAACTGTTGAACTTATGCTCATTGCTGGCTTTTTGCACGATGTTGGCAAAATTGCACTGCCTGCATCTGTTGCTAAACCTGGACCACTGACCGATGAAGAGTGGGAAAAAATGCGAATGCACCCTGTTTATGGTGAACGCATTTTACGCAATTCACCTGCGCTACAAACGATTCTACCAGCAGTGCGTTGGCACCATGAACGTTGGGATGGTAAAGGTTACCCAGATGGCTTAAAGGGTGAAGAGATTCATCTATTTGCCAGAATCATTGCCGTAGCAGATAGTTTTGATGCTATGACGACTAATAGACCTTACCGTAAACCTTTTGAGCTTGATCATGCACTTGATGAAATCGAAAAAAATATTGGCATCAAATATGAAAAACAAGTTGCCGAAGCCTTTTTAAGTGCCTTTGCAACAGGCAAATTACAATTAGTACAACGAACTGATGCAGATGATGCACTGGTTGACTTACTCGAAGAAGCAAAATAACAAAACCCCAAAACTGTGAATATAAAACTCTTCCACGATTAACTGACCTAATACCGAAGTGAATCATAAATGTCATACTCCCAGTCAATACACAAGGTTTTCAAGCCTTTATCCTTCGGTTATTTCGCAATCTTTGCGACTATATCTTTATGACATTCATCTTTCAGTTTAGTATAAGTCAGTTAATCGGCGATGCAGATGTCTGTGAAAACCACACAATGCGAGTAGAAACGAACTCATTTAGCATGGGTCAACATTACGTGGAAACGCTATATCTGAGTAGATATATCTAAAAAGCCTTCCACATTATGCTGGTAGGCTCTTTATATTTTTATAGTGTTTGATAATTGGCTAACAAGTTCTAGTGTTTACAAGTGTTAGCGATATACAATAAGTAAAATCATTTGAGC
>CALDTA010000318.1:0-3430 GCA_937924455.1 uncultured Deinococcales bacterium | reverse complement strand
ATGTGTAGCGTAAGATACAAAATAAAGCCGTCGTTGCTAAAGAATATTTGAGTGAGCTTCTCTGTAGAGCTGAGTTCCCCTATATGTTTCAAAATTTGTTTTTGTCTCAGCTTCTTTCGAGTTAGGGCATGGATAATTGTTAGGTAACAAGGTCTAAACCATTGTATTTTCCAAGTTTTTTGAAAAAGTCTTAATGGAGGCATCATGAAAAAAGTAGTTTGTCTTTTAGCAGTTCTTTTGACCTTTGGTATGCTCAGCCCAGCAGTGGCTCAGTTCCCAGAGAAACCAGTTCAATTTGTTGTTCCTTGGCCACCTGGTGACCTTGAAGACGTGCTTACCCGTCTTATTGCCGAAGAGCTACAAGACCAAACAGGTGTTCCTGCTGCGGTAGTGAATGTTCCTGGTGGTGGTGGTGTTGTTGGTGCTACTCAAGTGTTCCAAGCACCTGCGGATGGTCACACAGTTGGTTCTTTCGTAATCGGTATTCCTACAGTTCAGGTTCAAAATGGCAACACACCTTACGACCGTGATGAGTTCGAACCACTTGGGATTTTTGTAACTTATCCGTTCGTAGTAGCTGCACCAAAAGATGCACCTTACGACACACTTTTAGAACTTGCTGAATATAGTAAAGAGAACGAGGTTAGCCTAGGTCACTTCGGTTTTGGTCTTGTTCCAACCCGTCTTAGCCTTTTAGCTATGGAAGATGCTGGTGGAGAATTTGCATCTGAAGCAGCTTTCGATATGCTTGATTGTGCAACACTTGCATCTGGCGATGTTGATGTTATTAACACAACTGTTCAACTTGTTCTTTCTTGCTTAGATGATGTTAAAGTCCTTGCTTCACTTACTGAAGACCGTATATCAGTAGTGCCAGACGCACCAACCTTAGGCGAACAAGTCGATGGTTATAGTGGCTTAACACTGTGGAATGGTCTATTCGTTAGAAAAGACACGCCACAAGAAGCTAGAGATGTTATCACCGCAGCAGCAATTGCAGCACTTGAAAGCGATGCAGCACAAGATATTGCTTCTTCAACAGGTGGTTCTGTTTACTGGATAGGTCCAGCTCACGCTGAAACGCTAATTGACCTTAACTGGTTACAGATGGAAAATATTATTGAAAGAATGGGCCAGTAAGCTCGAGCTTAACAAGATAGATGTTTTAGAGATAGAAACGATCTAAGCTCTAAATACACATACCTATAGAGTCGATGGATAGTAGTAGCTAAAGATACAACACTACTATCTTTCGGCTTTTTTGAGTTTTTTAAGAAGGGGAAACTTGCTTAGCTACCTAGCCCAAAAAGACTAGGTTCTTCATTATTTTAATCACACTATTATGGATACAAAAGATTCTTCTAACCAACCTGCACAACCTGCATTAGGTGTTGTTTACGGTTTTTGCTTCATAGCCTCAGCCATATTGCTTGTACTTATTCCTACAGCCACTGATACAGGTCCACCTGAGCAAGGTTGGTGGACACAACCTGCACTTATGCCGAGCATTGCTATTTCTGTGATGCTACTCAGCGCAGCCTATTTATTTGGAAAACATATCTACAGACTTCGCACGAATCGTGAGCTAAATATCGAGAACCGTTTAATTAGAAACGAAGTCCTTGAGTGGTTTAAACCTTTAGAATATTTTATTTATTATTGTTTATATATTTGGTTACTTGGCATAGTCGGCTATTTTTTATCAAGTCTTATTTTTATTATCATTCTTTGTGTGCGTACAGGCTTGCGAAATGCCAAGTGGATGCTTGTGGCGCTAATGTCAGCATTTGCGCTAGTAGCACTATTTCGCTGGGGACTCAAGATTTGGGTGCCTGTGGCAGACCTCTATGATTTATTTCCGAAAAATATACGTATATTCTTAATGAGGAACTTTTAAATGGAAGCTGTCTTAGCTGGTCTACAACAAGTTCTGCAACCTGCGGTTATGGGGGCATTGCTAACAGGCTCAATTGTTGGGGTGATTGTAGGTGCAATTCCAGGCGTTGGTCCTGCGGTTGCTATTGCTATTTTGCTACCTGTTACCTTTTCAATGGAACCTTTAACAGGTCTTACCCTACTCTTAGGTATCTATGCTGCTGGCATGTACGGTGGCGCAATCCCCTCAATTTTGATTAATACACCCGGTACTGTTGTGAATGTCTTAACAACATATGATGGTTACCCCATGACTAAACGGGGCGAAGGGCGAAGGGCTTTATCTATAGCCTATAGTTCATCGTTTGTTGGTGGCATTGTCAGCGTCATTGTATTGATGTTTTTGGCACTTCCGCTTGCCAATTTTGCTAAAAAGTTTGGTTCTGCTGACTTTGCTATGGCAGCCCTTTTTGCAATGGTTTTGGTGGTTATTGCTCATAGAGATAAAGCAATACCTGCTGCACTTACACTCGGTTTTGGATTATTGTGTGCGACTATTGGCTTAGAACGTGCCTTTAATTCGCAACGATTCACCTTTGACCAAACATGGCTATTAAGTGGTGTTCCTTTAATTCCAATGGTTTTAGGTCTTTTTGCTATGTCGCAAGGTTTGAGTCTATTGATTGATAAAGGGCAAAAACCTACAGCTCCTAAACTGGAAGGCAATCCATTTCAAGGCTTGATTGAAGTTTTTAAATATCCTTTAACCTTATTTTCTTCTTCAGGCTTTGGTGTTGCTATGGGTATCTTACCCGGCGTAGGCGAGTTTATGGCACAATTTTTTAGTTATACGCTAGCACAACGCACGTCCAAACATCCAGAAAAGTTTGGCGATGGTGCGCCTGAAGGTATCATCGCTTCTGAAGCTGCGAACAATGCAGTGCCAGCCTCTGCCATGATTCCACTCTTAGCACTTGGAATACCTGGTGAAGCACTTACAGCTATGATGCTAAGTGTCTTTTACGTTCATAATGTCATCCCTGGTCCAGGACTTTTTGAGTCACGACCTGAATTTGTCATGGGTTTGTTTTTGAGTATGCTCATTACGAATTTTGTGATTTTAGGCTTTTTGCTTATTACAACAAAGTGGCTTGTTAAAGTCACCCTAGTTGATCCACGTTTTATCGGTATTATTGTTTTGACTTTAAGTTTAGTTGGAACCTATACAAGTAGTTACAGATTGTCTGATCCACTGATTGCACTATTTTTTGCTTTTATTGGCTATGTCTTTCATAGGTTTGATATTCCTACAGTGCCAATTGTGCTTGGACTTGTATTAGGTCCGATATTTGAAGGGCGTTTTAGGCAAGCAGTTGGTGCTGCTGGTGGAGACATGTCTATTTTCTTTACGCGTCCGATTTCACTGGGGCTTATTATTATTATGGTTGTATTTTCTGTAATCTTTTTTGTGTTGCAGCGGAAAGAAACAAGCAACACAACCTAACTGAGTTTAAAAGACTTGCTGAATGTACTAGAAGGATTTTGACAAAAATTA
>CALDTA010000317.1:0-2800 GCA_937924455.1 uncultured Deinococcales bacterium | reverse complement strand
AGACCGCAGATAACCGCTAGCATCAGTATTATGCCCGTGTAATAGACCATTTTTGTTTACGATAGTATTTACAGCACCGATTTGTTTTGCAACATCACTTAAACTATCCATGTAAGGTATGACGGCTTGTTTGTGTGGCACAGTTACGTTAGCACCTGCAACGTTTGGTTCACGTAGTTTAGCTATGGCACTTTCTAAGTTTTCGGGTGCTACTTCATAGGCAGCATAGTGGTAGTCCAAAGCTAAGTGTTTGAATGCTGCATTGTGCATAGTAGGGCTGATGGAGTGCCCTGCTGGGTAGGCAAGTAGATAGACTTCTTTCATACAGGATTTATTATTATAGGAGCTATTATGCTACAGCCCTTGCCGCAGCCTTTGTAACAGCACGGCGTTCGACAACATCAGCTATGATTTCTATGGTCTTTTGCACATCTTTATCAGTAATGTGGTAGTGAGTGACTAAACGTATGCTATCTGCACCTAGTGAATTACAAAGTACGCCACGTTGTTTCATGCCTTCAACAATTTCAGCAGCATTTTTAATCGTGAAGTAGACCATGTTGGTTTGCACAGTTGCCATGTTGATAAATACATCTTCTATTTTGCTGAGCCCTTTAGCGAGTTCATGCGCTCGTTCGTGATCTTCAACCATGCGCTCACGCA
Organism: uncultured Deinococcales bacterium; assembly: GCA_937924455.1. Lineage (GTDB taxonomy): Bacteria > Deinococcota > Deinococci > Deinococcales > Trueperaceae > CALGZD01. The sequence continues at coordinate 2,137 of CALDTA010000317.1, read as the reverse complement.
TATCACGAAGTGCCACGATTCCCGCAGCAGCCATGATGCCAGCTTGACGCATTCCCCCACCAAGCATTTTGCGGTAGCGGTGTGCTGTGTTGATGAAGTCCTTAGAGCCTAAAACAACTGAGCCAACAGGTGCAGCCAAGCCTTTACTCAAACAAAGCGACATGCTGTCAAAGGGTTTGGCGATTTCAGCAAGGCTCACGTTAAGTGCTGCTGCTGCATTGCAAACTCTAGCACCGTCTAAGTGAAAAGGTAAGTTGTGAGCTTGGGCAAGTTTTCCGATTTCATTTGTACGCTCAAGTGAAACTACCGTACCACCAGCTTTGTTATGGGTATTTTCTAGGCAGATGAGCTGGGTTGGTGCTTGGTGAATGTTTGTGCGGATATTAGCTTCAATGTCTTCGACTTCAGGTATGCCAAGTGGTGCAGGAATGAGCCGAGGTAGTGCGCCACTAACGACAGCCAGTGCGCCAGGTTCATATTCATAAATATGTGCGCCGTAGGGCATGATGACTTCAGCACCACGACCAACATGAGTAGCAACAGCTACTTGGTTGCCCATTGTGCCTGAAGGAACGAAGAGCGCAGCTTCAAAGCCTGTAAGTTCTGCGGCGAAGTTTTGCAGTTGGTTTACGGTAGGGTCTTCACCGTAGACGTCATCGCCTAGCGGTACTTGCTGCATGGCAGTCTGCATGGCGGGTGTTGGAAGCGTTACGGTGTCCGAACGCAGGTCGATTGTATTCAGGTTTGTCGCTGACATATCTTTAGTCTCCTGAGTCTATAGCTTGTTATCAGTCTTGTGTAGCACATATAGTATCAAAAAAATCTCGCACTTGCCTGTATTTTGATGTGTCTGAAGTCCTGAACTCCTGCAATTACCGTCTTTATGTTTTTTCTGCTTGCCCCAAAAACTCTTCTAATTCAAAACATAAACTATACAGCCTTTCTAACTTTTCTTTTCCAAATTGCTGCTCGATTTCAAGGTACTTGGCTTCTAGCTGTGGAGAGATGTTTTCGATTAATGCTTTGGCATTTTGCGTTAAAGATACTAGGGTACTGCGTTGATCGTTTGCGTTTGTGCTTCGCTTGACTAGGGCTCGAGCCTCCAAACGTTTAATAATGCCCGAAACGCTGGGCAGCATAATATGACATTCTTTGGCAATATTTGACATATCTAAGTGTTCAGCATCATAAAGCGCACGTATCACCCGCCATTGTTGTTCAGTTAAATCAGCCTCTGAAAATATAGGGCGAAAGTGCAACATGGCTGCGTCTCTTGGGCGCAGTAGCACCATTGGGAGTGATTGATGAAATGATGGAAATGAATGTGTTTGTTGAGTATCTTGTTTGGGCTCTTTTGCAGGTGATTCGGTTGGCATATCGGTTGGCATATTTGACAATTCTAGCATAATTACTTAAAGTATTAACTAATTACTTAAAGTATTAACTAAATTTTGCTAGAAGGAGTATTTACAATGCCAGCACGTACAGGACAAGAAGTTATTGATGGTTTAAAGGCAAATCCACCCACCCTTTTTATCAATGGTGAGCGTATTACAGACCCAACCACGCATCCAGTAACCAAAAATGCAGTAGCGTCACTAGCGCATCTTTACGATTTGCAGCATGAACCAGAACTACGTGACATCATGACTTTTGAAAGTCCAAGTACAGGCAATAGAGTTGGGCGCAGTTTTCATGTGCCAAAAACAATTGAAGATTTAGAAAAACGTGCTGAAATGCACAAAGTCTGGGCAGATGCCTGTCTTGGTTTCCTTGGTCGTGCGCCAGACTACATGAACAACAACATCATGGCTGCTGGTGTGGCTGCTGACTACTTCGCTCAGTGCGATGCACGTTTTGGCGAAAACATGCGTAACTACTTTGACTTTGTCCGTGAAAATGATTTAGCCATGACTCACGCACTTACTAATCCACAGGTGAACAGGGAAGTGTCTGCGAACCAACTGCATGATCCTTATGTGGCAATGGGTTTAGTTAAGGAAACTGACGAAGGCATCATCGTCCGTGGTGCTCGTATGATGGCAACTTTGCCAATTGCTGACGAAATTGTTATTTTTCCATCAACCGTTTTAAAAGAGCAAGAGGATATGGCAAAGTATGCGCTGGCATTTGCTAT
>CALDTA010000316.1:0-5287 GCA_937924455.1 uncultured Deinococcales bacterium | reverse complement strand
CGTTAGCAGAAAATGTTGAAATTTTCACACTATGTAATTCTCTAGAGTAAAAAACTTCACATTTATTACAGAATCCATAGTTTCTTGTGAGCAAATCCACGCAGCAAGCTTTAGTGCCTTGCTACGCTCATTGGGTAGAAGGGATTTATTTATGATGCACAAAAGTCTATATAAGTTATTTTTGTCAGTATTACTATTGGCTTTTGCGGCACTTGGTTTAGCACAATCACCAGTTTTCACCTATTATGGTAATGTGGTACCAACGCCGCAAAACACGAGTCCGCAATTTATTCCTGGCGCAACGCCGCAAAATTCAGTTGCTGCAGTATCAGCAGCGGCAGTACCTAGTTCGGCTGCACAGGCAATTGTGGTCTCACGTCAGGCAACAGCAGCAACTGTAACGCTTACGCTTGATCGTGGAGATTCAACAACTTCTGCTTCTTACTCAACAGGTGAGAGCATTGGTGTAAGTGTTTCAACAGATCAAGACGGATATTTATATATCTTTGAATCAACTGCTGCGAATGCTGCACGTCTTGTATATCCGCCAACAGGTGATACAAATGTTCCAAATAGGGTGAGAGCAGGCTTTACTTACTCACTGCCACCATCAGGCTATGACTATCTATTTACAGTTGGTGATGCTTTTGGGTGGAATAGAGTAACTGCGGTTGTCTCTGCAACTCCATTGACTGATGCTGAAGTAGCACGTCTTTCAAATGCTAGCTTGCTAACGCAATCAACGATTACGGCAGCAAGTGGTGCCTATGGTGCTGGTAGTGAACAGTTTTATCTAAATGCAATTTCAACAACAACATTTGCAGGTAGTGAACTTCCTGGTGTACAAACTGCAGCACGTACGATTGCACCTGTGATTTCTAATCCACAGACAACAGGTGGTGCAGCGATTTACGTTCAAAATGCTAACTTTACAACCAACAACGGACGTAGTTTTACTGCGACAAGCGGTGGGGCAACGTACAACATCAATGTTTATACATTAGCAAATGGTGCACAAGTTGGTTTGGTTGATATGAGTACATCTACGTCCTCAGCTCAGACAGGTGATAGCAGAATTAGTGTGCCAGCACCTGCCCCAACTGTTAATACTGGTACATTACAAGTGCGCTCTAATAACATCGGTGCTTCAGTCTATGTTGATGGCGTTTTCATTGGACAGATTCCAGCTACTGGTCAGCTTGATGTTGGTAGCCTAAGCTTTGGTAATCACGAGTTAATCGTAGGTGCATCTGGTTATAGCACAGAACAGATTAGTTTCCGCTTAGATAATGCGTTGCAGTATCACATTGTTAATTTGTCAGCATTGAGCGCATCAGTACCTGCAACACAGGTGCAAAGAAATGCACAAGCTCGTGTCTTAAATCAAGCACCAGCTTCAACAGCTTGTAATACAACGTATGGTCACATCAATGTTAATACATCACTGAACGGTGTTCAGATATTTGTGAATGGTGCGCCAATGGCAGTGACACCGCTTCGTGCAAATATCTCACTTCCACCAAATACGTATAGCGTTACACTCAGACGTGACGGTATGACAGACTTTACTCAGAATGTAACTATCAATTGTGGTCAAACTGAATTTATACAACTACCTTAATTTAAAGACTAGTTAAGCCAAGAAAAAAAGTGCGAAGCAACTTGCTCGCACTTTTTTCTTTTTTGTAGGCTTAATTATTAATTACTAACAGGTGTAGCTGTAATATCGATACTATCGATATAAAAAGTTGACTCACCAACATAACTAGAATCTAAAACAATCACTGCCCAAAGCTGACCGTTAGCATCACTGGTGAGTTCTACAGGAGCATTGAAAGGTGCTTTGATGTTATTGATTGGGTTGATGGCATAGGCTGTATCTTCGCACGGACGATCTTTGTGTCCGACAACGCCAACCCGTTGATAGTCATTCGAATTAAGGTTGAGAATATCCAAGTTGTTTTCTAAGACTTGCTTGGGTTCTTGAATGCTTGCTGAAATTTTTACTTCAGTGCGTTTGCCTGCAAAGCCTTCACACTTTGTGCTCGAGCTCAGATTACTAGCCAGCCCAATTCTATAGAGCAAGTTGTAGCCATGCTCAGGTGCTAAACCAGAAAGCTGTTTTTGTACAAAGAGTACCAATTCACCATTTGGATTGTTTGCAGCTAGCGTCAAGCCTTGCGTACCAAGGTCAGGAATACTAGCAACGCCTGATTGAAACGCAAAGGCATTTTTATTGCTTTCGGAATAGCCAAGAAATGAACTCATCCAACCTTGTTCGCCAGATTCAAAATTGAAGCTATATTCCTTAACAGGGAAATCGTGTGTAGGAGAGGGGGCAGAGTTGCCACAACTTGTGATGATAAAACTACAGATAGTTAAGAGAGAAAGTAGAATAACTTTATTCATGACTCCATAATAGGAAAATGACTATAAGATGCCTGTTAGCAAATTATTTAGAATATCTCTGAAATGATTGCTTTTAAGGTGTTTTGTGAGGGTAAATTTAAAAAGCGTTATGTGGATATGAGCGAGAAAAACTCTAGGTGGTATATATACTGGTGTATTTAAGGTGTGTATTTGTGTCTTGACAGCTCAAAACGCCATTTGTATAGTGAATACCAATGAAAAACTTGTTAGCAACTAACAACATTTTAGTAATTTTCAACCTAGTACTAGGACTCGTCCTTCTGCTGGGTCTATGGGGTGTTGTTGCCTAACATACAGGTAATGTACGTATAAACACCCCGCCATAAGTTCTTTAGGCGGGTTTTTTTTTGAGTATTTTAGCGAGATTTACTATATCTGGATTTACTGTCTGTAAGAAGACGAGAGGATTACAATGACTGGTGCAGAGATAATCATGCGTGCGCTCGAGCGCGAAGGGGTAGAAGTAATATTTGGTCACCCAGGTGGTGCAATTATGCCAACCTATGATGCCATTTACGATTCACCAATCAAGCACGTTTTGGTGCGTCATGAGCAAGCAGGTGCTCATATGGCAGATGCCTACTACAGAACAAGCGCCAAAGTTGGCGTATGTTTTGCAACCTCAGGTCCAGGTGCTACCAACCTAGTAACAGGTTTAGCAACTGCACAAATGGACTCAAGTGCAATGGTTGCTATTACGGGTAACATCCCTCAAGAGCTCATTGGTACAGATGGTTTCCAAGAAGCTGATGTATATGGCATCACTATGCCTGTCACCAAGCACAACTATCTTGTTAAAGACGTGAATGACTTACCACGTGTAATTCGTGAAGCATTCCATATTGCTTCAACAGGTCGTCCAGGACCAGTTCTAATCGATGTTCCAAAAGATGTTCAAAATGCGGAATTTACTGGTGACTTTGACGATGTAGAAATTGATTTGCCGGGTTATGATGACACCATTCCTGTAGACATGGTGCAGATTGAAGCTGCGATAGAAGCTATCAAAGCAGCTAAAAAGCCAATTATGATGGTTGGTGGCGGTGCTCAAACTGCTTCACAGGAAGTAATGGACTTTGCAAACAAGCTAGGCATTCCTGTTATTACTACCTTAATGGGTATTGGAGCATTTCCAGCAGGTGATGACTTGGCACTAGGTATGCCAGGTATGCACGGAACAGTGACTGCGAATAGAGCGATTACGCACTGTGACTTGCTTATTGGCGCAGGTATGCGCTTCGATGATCGTGTAACAGGTAAGATTAGCCGTTTTGCAAAGAATGCAACTGTTGTGCATATAGATATTGACCCTGCTGAACTTTCAAAACTTGTTCATGCCCATGTGCCAGTTGCTGGTGATTTAAAAGATGTTATGCCATTGCTTGGAAAAGAAATTGACAAGTTAGATATTCCAGAGTGGTGGACACAACTTAAAGACTGGCGTGACAAGTATCCAGAGCGGTACAAAACAGAAAAACCTCTTGTATCTCAAGAAGTTATTGAGATGTTCCGTGAAGCTACCAATGGTGATTGCGTTGTAACTACAGAAGTAGGACAACACCAGATGTATGCTGCACGTCTTTTCCCGACTAGTAAACCAAGAACATTTCTTACAAGTGGTGGTTTAGGTACAATGGGCTTTGGTCTGCCAGCAGCAGTTGGTGCAGCCTTTGCTCGCCCAGGTGAGCAAGTTGTTTGTGTTGCAGGCGATGGTAGTGTTCAAATGAATATCCAAGAGCTTGCGACTATTAAGAAACACGAATTACCGATCATCATTGCAATTACTAATAACGGCGTACTTGGTATGGTGCGTCAGTGGCAAGAGATGTTCTTTGAAGAGCGTTATAGCGAGATTTATCTTGCAGATTCAAACCCTGATTTTGCCAAATTAGCAGAAGCTTATGGCATTGATGGTTACACAATATATGACCGTGAGACCGCTAAAGACCTAATTCCAGAGGTTCTAGCTAAAGGTAAGCCAGCCGTGATGAATTTTGTGGTGTACCAATCCGAGCACGTTTTCCCAATGATTCCATCAGGCGCAGGTCTGGACGAAATGTTAATTGGTGATCAAGAAGAAGATAGTACACCAATGGAACCTCAATTGGTGACAGTGTGAGTAGCAAAAAACATATCTTAAGCGTAACAGTGCGAGATGAACCTGGCGTACTAGTACGCATTGCAGGACTTTTTGCACGTCGTGGCTTTAATATCGAATCCTTAGCAGTTGCGCCATCTGGTCAAGAAGGTATTTCTAAAACAACTTTTGTAGTCACAGGTGACGATAATGATATCAATCAAGTAGAAAAGCAGCTTTTCAAACTAATCGATATTATTGAAGTGACCAACCATACAGATGCACCATTTGTAGATCGTGAACTTATGCTTGTCAAAGTAAAAGTTAGTTCTCCTGATGATCGTGTGGAAATTCGTCAGATTGCTCAAGATTTTAGAGCAAGTATTGTGGATGTTCACCGTGAAGCCCTGATTTTTGAAGTAACGGGTGACGAAGGCAAGATGTCTGCGTTTATTGACCAAATGCGTAGTTTTGGCATTATCGAGCTGATTCGTAGTGGTCGTGTGGCACTAACAAGAAGTGCTGCAGACGATAGAGTTGAACAGCCAAACCCACTCAAATTCACAGAAGTTGCTGCCTAACTAATTTTAACTCCCTCCTTTGTAAAGGAGGGTCGGGGTGGATTTGAAAATTACAAAATTTAAACCTTAAAGCACCACTTTTTAAAGCTAGAAGGCAAAATAATAGCAATATACGAAGAATAATTAAGAAAAATCATCAATTAGGTAGATATGAACTATATCGTGAAGACAAGCGAACATGTTTTAATTGATGGTTGCA
>CALDTA010000315.1:0-3023 GCA_937924455.1 uncultured Deinococcales bacterium | reverse complement strand
TAGCAATATTGAGCATATCTAGCAATGTTGAGCATATCTAGCATATCTGGCAGTAGGTTGATAAACTTGAACAACATATAGGAGTGAAATTATGTCTGATATAAAAGAACAGGCAACAGCCTTTGAAAGCAGTAAATATAACCCACATGAAATAGAACCCAAATGGCAGACGATTTGGCAGGATAGTAAATTGTACGAAACTGATTTGTACGATGATTCCAAGCCCAAATATTATTTTTTAACCATGTACCCATACCCAAGTGGCGATTTGCATGTCGGTCACTGGTACGCTGAAGCCCCTGCTGACGCTGCAGCACGCTATAAGCGTATGCAGGGCTATAACGTGTTATTTCCGATGGGTTTTGATGCTTTTGGTTTGCCAGCAGAAAATGCTGCGGTTAAGGCTGCAAAAAGGGGAGAGAATGTACACCCTGCTACTTTGACTTATCAGCAAATTGAGAGCATGAAAAAGCAGTTTGTACAAATGGGTGCAATGTTTGACTGGAGTAAAGAAGTTGTTACCTGTGATCCCGAGTACTACAAATGGAATCAATGGTTATTTATCCAGTTTTTAAAAAAGGGTTTAGCCTATAAAAAGTATTCCCCTGTAGATTGGTGTCCGAGTTGTAATACAACCTTGGCTCGAGAACAAGTTATAGGTGAAGAAAGAGTTTGTGACCGTTGTGGTACACCTGTTATCAAGAAAGATTTGAACCAGTGGTACTTCAAAATTACAGATTATGCAGATGAGCTTTTGGAATTTGAAGGCTTAGATTGGCCTGACAAAGTCAGAATCATGCAAACTAACTGGATTGGTCGCAGCGAAGGTGCTGAGATTGATTTCAAAAGCGCTGCTGGTGACATAACAGTATTTACAACCAGACCAGATACGGTTTGGGGAGCAACCTTCATGGTACTTGCGCCCGAACATCCTTATGTTGCTGAGTTAACAACGTCAGAACAAAAAGCAGATGTTGAGGCTTATATTGAACAAGCCTCTCGTAAAACAGAAATTGATCGTCAGGCAGATAGTAAAGACAAGACAGGAATATTCACAGGTAGTTATGCAACAAATCCTGTAAATGGTGCACAGATTCCAATCTGGATCGCTGACTATGTACTTATGGGCTACGGTACTGGCGCAATTATGGCTGTGCCTTATGGTGATCAACGAGATTTTGAATTTGCTAAGAAGTTCGAACTCGATATTATTGCTGTTATTAAGCCAGAAGATGAAGCAATTGTCTATGACCCTACTGAGATGACTGAAGCCTATATTGGTGCTGGAACAGTGATTAATTCAGGACCGATAGATGGCACAGTCTGCAACGAAGAAAAAGGTAAGGCTAACCCAAGTATTGCTGCTGCAATTGATTGGTTAGATAACAATAAAGCTGGACGTTCAGCCGTGACCTATCGTTTGAGAGATTGGTTGATTAGTCGTCAGCGCTATTGGGGTACGCCTATTCCAGTTATCTACTGTGATGACTGCGGGGCAGTACCTGTACCTGAAGATCAATTACCTGTTGAACTTCCTACAGATATTGAATTCATGCCAACAGGTGAGTCTCCTCTTAAGTTGCACGAAGGATTCTTGAATACGACGTGTCCAACGTGTGCTAAGCCAGCAACCAGAGATACAGATACGATGGATACTTTCATGGATAGTAGCTGGTACTGGTTCCGTTACTTGAGTCCAGATATGGAAGATGCACCCTTTGATAAAGAACTTGCTTCAAAGTGGTTGCCTGTTGAGCAATATACAGGTGGCATCGAACACGCTATTTTGCACTTGTTGTACTCTCGCTTTTTCACAAAAGCTATGCGAGATATTGGCTTGACTACGGTCAACGAGCCATTCATGAAGTTGCGTAACCAAGGTATGATTCTTGGTGAAGACAACGAAAAGATGTCGAAGTCTCGTGGCAATGTTGTTAACCCAGATAGTCTTGTTTCTGAATATGGTGGCGATGCTGTGCGTACTTACTTGATGTTCATCGGTCCATGGGATCAGGGTGGACCGTGGAATACTAAAGGTGTTGAAGGTACAGTTCGTTTCTTAAACAGAACATGGAACGCTATTATTGAAGATAGTGACAAAGATGGTTCAGATGATGAGGCGACTATCAAAGAGCTTCGTCGGGCAACACACTATGCAGTTAAAGAAGTTACTGAGGATTTAGATAACTTTCAATTCAACACAGCGATTGCTGAGTTAATGACCTTGCTAAATGTCATGACGAAGTTGAAGAATAAAGCACTTGTTAAGACAGTTGAGTGGCAAGAGACTTGCAAACTTGTCACCTTGATGCTTGCGCCGATTGCACCGCATATTTCAGAAGAATTGTGGAGTCGTATGGATAACAGTTCATCTGTCCATATAGCTGAGTGGCCTAGTTATGATGAAAGTGCTTTGGTACAGGATACGATTAATATGGCAGTTCAGGTGAATGGCAAAGTTCGTGCTCAGATTGAAGTACCATCTGAAGCTAGCAAAGAAGAGATTTTAGAGATTGCTAAAGCTGAAGAGAATATTGCAAAGCATTTTGATGGTAAAGAGATTAAGCGTGAAATTGTTGTGCCTGGAAAGCTTGTGAATATTGTTGTTGCTTAGAACATAAGGCAGAAAAATAAGAAGAGTCTAGAGATGTGATTTCTCTAGACTCTTTTATATTGTGTTTTATATTGTGTCTGGGTTATTTTCTTAACTTTAATAGCGTTTCCACGTAATGTTGACCCATGCTAAATGAGTTCGTTCCTACTCGCGCTGTGTGGTTTTCACAGACATCTGTATCGCCGATTAACTGACTTAGGTCAGTTAATCGTGGAAGAGCTTTTAAGGTTAACTTCCTTCGTTTTCTGGATTCAGAGCATTATATAGTTTTGCATAAAGATCAGTTACATCTTCACGTTCTGGTGCAGCTTTGTAAGCTCTTTCGATAGCAGCATAGGCCGCATCAAGATTGCCTGCGTTGCGTTGCGCTAAAGCTAAGCCGTAAAGTACATCGCTATTGTCGTTGAAG
>CALDTA010000314.1:0-2662 GCA_937924455.1 uncultured Deinococcales bacterium | reverse complement strand
AGATGCCAAACACCGCTTTGCAGATTACTACGCTGATTGCCCAATGCATTCAGTACCTAGAGAAGGCATAAGCAAAGCAGCTATTGAAAAGTACCTACTTAGACAAGAGAAAAGTGGTAAAGGTTTAGACTACAGCGCCGTGTTACAAATACCCAATAATTTGCAAACGCTACGCAACTATTATTCGCAAATGACTTTAGTTGATGACTGTATTGGTCAAGTTTTGGCTGAGTTAGATGCTCAAAATCTAGCTGAAGATACTCTAGTTGTTTACACCACCGACCACGGTTTTTCACTTGGTCATCACGGCTTTTGGGGACATGGACAAGCTACATGGCCAGCCAATACTCACCGTGAAGCCTTCAATATATCCCTAATTATGCGACATAAAAACAGCATAGAAGCTGGACAAGTTTCTGATGAACTTGTAAGTCAAATTGATTTATTTCCAACCTTACTAGACTATACGAATATTAAAAGTAAATCAAAAATACCTAATTCTAGTATTGCTATTCCGTTAGAAAATGCTGTCAGCTCTACACGTGATGCAATCTACATGGAGCAAGAAGAAACGAGAGCCATTCGCACAAAAGATTGGTTGTATATGCAACGCTATGGTGGTCATTCTGAACATCCTTTGCATGATGAACTTTATGATCTAAAAAACGACCCTGAAGAACGTTTCAATCTAGCAAACGATGTCGACTATACAACCACAATGTCTGAACTAAAAAACAAACTTGAGGCGCATTTCACCACCTATTGCGACGCTAAATATGATTTATGGCAAGGTGGAACTACAAAATCTAATTCTGATAAAGCTTGGTATTGGCAAGGTGTTTGGGGAGGGGATTGGCAACCAACATTTGAGAATTAGCTACTGGCTTGTAACTTATTCAAAAGAAGATAGGCACAGCCCGTCCTACCTTGCTTCCGTAGGATGGGCTGTGCCTATCAATGTTTATATGAAAAACAATATAACTTATTATACTATCGTTTACCACGCTCATACGGTACACCAATCGCCTCTGGCGCACTAAAAGCACGCCCACCTTTATTTAACGCAATAATTGCCAAGGCAATAATCGTAAAAGCGTAAGGCAACAGCTTTAAAAATTCCGAGGGTAAACTGAAGGAAAAACCACAAGCCATTTCACTTGCACCCTCTTTAGTGATGTAAAGCATCTTTTCAAGACCTGTAGCTTCATCATTACAACCAAAGCCAAAAAGCAAGCCTTGCAACCTAAAAGATAGGTGGAAGAAAGCACCAAAAAGGAGTGAAGCACCAATAGCACGAAGTGGATCCCACAATGCAAAAATTGCGATTGCGAGAGCTATCCAACCCATACCAGCCGTCATACCTTCTGACCAGCTTGGACGATATGCCATAGACAAAAACCCACCTGCAATGCCAGCCATGATGCCACCAAAAATAACCGCACCATAGCGCACCATAGCAACATTGATACCCGCAGCATCGGCAGCTTGTGGCGATTCACCAACAGAGCGAATGGTCAAACCAAGCTTAGTTTTATAGAGAACAAACCAAAGCACAACCGCAGTAATTAAACCAATATAGGTTAGCAAATGTTGGTCAGTGAATAGTGCCTCACCCAAAATTGGAATGGTACTGAGTATAGGTACATCGATAGTTTGCATAGAGTTTTCTAAAGGCACACCTTCGTAACCTCGACCAAGCAAACCTGCTAGTCCTAATCCAAAGATGGTCAGCGCCAAACCCGAGATGTATTGATTACCTTTAAGCGTCACGCTTATGAACGCATGAATGAGTGCTACACCACCCCCTACTACCGCAGCCAAGAGCAAACCTAGCAAAATTGAATCTGTGGTTGTTGCTACGGCAAACCCCGTAATTGCACCCATAATCATCATGCCTTCAACCGCAAGGTTTACGACCCCTGCACGCTCAGCATAGATTTCACCAAGGGCTGCTAGAAGTAAGGGTGTGCTAAAAGCAAGTGCTCTTGCAAAGGTACTGATAAGCCAGCTATCGAATCCTTCCATCTTATGCCCCCTCCCCACTTGTAGTATTTGTCAATTTAGGTACTCGCTTGAGTCTGTAGTGCATAAGTGGTTCAGCACAGATGAGGATAAGCAGCAGCATTCCGCTAATTACACTTGTCATTTGGAAAGGTAAGCGCAAGGCTACTTTCATGATGTCACCAGATGCAAAAACAAAACCCAGAAGTAGTGCTGTGATGATAACTGCCATCGGCTTGCCTCTGGCTAGTAGCGCTACGATAATTGCTGTATAGCCATAACCTTGGCTAATGGCTAAAGGTGTATCGAGTCTGTGGAGGATACCACCGACTTCACCAACACCTGCTAAACCTGCTGCGCCACCTGAGATGAGCATCAGTAAAAGTGTAGTTTTAAAGAAATTGATGCCTGCGTAACGGGCAGCTTCAGGGCTCGAGCCCATCACACGAATCTCAAACCCCAACTTACTCCGACTAAGTAGTAGCGCAATAACAACCACAAGCACAAGCGCCACAACCAACGTAGGCCAGTGTAACCTCGTCCGTTCAATCACAGGAATCCAAGCAATTTTGTCAAAGGTATCAGAACGTGCAAAACCTCTGGTAGTAGCACCCTGCCACGGTCCGCTGATAAGCCACTGCACTATAAATATAGCGATGTA
>CALDTA010000313.1:0-3069 GCA_937924455.1 uncultured Deinococcales bacterium | reverse complement strand
ATCTGTGTCTTTATTTGCAATACCAGTAATACCAGTGTTATCAATCTCTGCTGAAGATAATGTTTCTTGCTTTACATCATCATTACTTGATACTGCTGGATTTGATACTGCTGATGTTTCAGTATCATTCTGGGTATTAGTGGTTTCAGTATCATTATTTTGGGTAGAAGCCTCGTTGTTTTCCTTATTGTCTTCAGTCTCTGGTGTTTGTGTAGGCGTTTCTACAGGTGGTACAGGTGGGGGGAAATACCACTTAGGTGCTGGAAATCGAAATTGAAAGTCAGCATTTAAAAAGCCAGGGTCATCATTTTTGATGTCATAGTTGTTGCTCAAGTTCATATTGAACCAGTTATTTGTGTCAAAGAGTCTAAGACCGCTACTCAAATTACCCCAACCTACATTATTGCTATCTCGGCTATCTCGAAGTACATAGCTTTGATTAAGGTTGAAGGCTAGCCAATCAAAGGGAGTGATGTTTACACCAAAGTTTGCAGTTGTGCTTTCTTGTAAAAAAGTACCATCAAAGCTAAAAGGTGTTTCACCTTGTTGGTAGGTGCGATTAAATCCCCCTGTAAGGCTCAAGTACTTGTCTAGATTTTGTGTCAGATTTACGTTCGTATTCCAAAGGATGAGTCTTTCAAACTCACCATTTGGGTTTTGGGTAGAGTAGTACTGACCTCTGAATTTATTGCTAAGTGTAAGGTTTGTTCCTGTTGCTGGTAGGTTGAAGTTTAAGGTGAGGTTATCTTGATTGAGTAATAAGCGTAGTGCTTGTATGACGTCTTGTTGTGAAGCACTTCTGTTTGTGCTGTTGCTATTATCTGCAAAAAAGCCAATTTCGGCGAAATAGCTACTCATGTTTAGGCTGCCGAATTCAAAATTCCTGTTTGGAATGAACTCAACAGGTTCTAAACGTAGTTTGCCATAGGTGACAGTTGGATTACCTCCAAAGCCAAAACTATTGCTATAAGAAGGGCGATCAATCGTATCTTCCATATCGAAATCGTAATAGCCTTGGCTAAAAAAATCAGCCCTATAACCATAGATGACATTTTTGAGGGAAAGCTCATATTCACCAATACGCTGTCTTGAGGCATCATTGCGCCTAATCGTTAGGTTAACTTCAGGTCTTGAAATGCCAAAAAATAGGTCGTCATTTTCTAAAGCAGTGGTATTTGGTGATGTATTGGCTGTTGAACCTTGGTCTATAGAATCTTGTCCAAAATTTTCTGAATAGGTGAGTGAAAGATTGACTTGATCTCTTGTGTTATCAAGTGCTTGATTTATTGGATTGCTACCAATGTATTGAATGAAAGAGGGTACATAAGCAAAATTTAAATCAGCTTTGCCACGGTCAGTATAAAATCGGTGAAACCAGTCTAGTCCATAGTAGGATGTTGCTATTGCGCCACCTAAAAGTTGTTCAGTTAGAAAATTGCCTTCACTTGCTAAAACATCGGCATAGTAACGAATACCTAAACGACCGAAAGAACTTTCAGCAAATATGTAAGGCCAGTGAAGTGATGTAGTTGCACGCTGTGTTGCTGAACCACTTTGTAAATCAAAACGTGGCTGCTTATCTTCTGGACCTAGTGGTAGGACTAGTAGCGGTAAGGCAAAAATAGGGTTTTCTTTGATAAGTACTGTCACGTCATACGCAATCAAACGGTCATTGGGGTAAAGACGCATTTGCTCAGCAGCGAAGCCATAATCTTCGGTTTCTTGGTCACAGCGAGCACAGAGGCTAAAGCTGCCAGTGCTTACATCTAGCTGTCCTGGGAAGCGGGATGCATCGGCACCGCGTACGGTTATCTTGCCTGTAACGATTTCAACTGAAAAGGCATCAAAGGTGTCATCTTTTAAGCTGATAGAAAAATCTTTTCCTTCGATTTCTTCTTCTGCACTTTTAAAAATACCTTCGCCAATAATGCGTAGTAGCGAAGCTTCTTGATCGTATTCAATGTGTGAAGCAGTTATTTCTGTGCTATCTGCGCTATTTTCATCAATAGTGATGCGAATGTTTTCGCCTTTAATGATATACAACTGTGCTTCGCTACCATCTGGCAAGACTATGTTGCGTAGCTCGAGCCTACTCCCATCATCCTCCGAGACTATCTTCACGGTACGTGCATAACTAAAACCAAAGCACAAAACACAAACACTCAAAAAAACTAGGAGCGCTTGGTAACTATGTTTAGGAGAGACAAAAGATAACAACATAAAAAGTAATAAAGGCTAGATATAGTAGTTGTGTTTAGCTACTTAGCCACTTAGCTATTTAGCCACTCATCTACGGCGACTTAAAAGCAATAAAATAATGGCTGCTAAAAAATATAAACTCACGGGTAGCCAGCCTGCTAACCAAGCTGGAATTACACCATTGGCACCAAGGAGCTTGGCCACACTCCATGTAGCATAATAAAAAAAGGTGAGAATCAGTACTGAGACAAACCCTAAACTCATGCCACTTTGGAAGCTAAAGAGTCCTGCACCTAATGCAAATAGTGCAAAGGCAGTTGCAGCAAGGGGCTCTGCAAATTTTCGGTGTAAGGCAGTCCAGGCAGCAGGTTGACGAGAATTTGGGTTTTGTAGACGCTCCCAAAGTTTATTGATGGGTGTTTTAAAGAATTCAGGATTACGGCTCGAGCCTGCTGATAACTTCCGTACAGGAACCGTTGCGGTATCGGCAAGTGCGTCAAAAACAATTCTAGAGTTTTTATAGCTCGTAAAGCGAACTTGATTCAGACGCCATATACCTGCCGCTTCGTCTAAAACACCTGTTTCGGCATGGAGCACTTCTTTTGGTCCTCTGGAACCATCTGACTGGATTACCGTGATATCTTGCGCTTTTCCGCCGGGCTCGAGCTGTCCAATATGCACACTACGACCCAGTGCATCTGTAAAAAAGCTGTCTTCTTCCAGAAACACATCTGGACTTTGAATCAAAATATCTTTTTGTACTTCTAAAGCTTTAGAGTCGCTCCATGGTACTAAGACTTCGTTGTTGACAAAGCTTGCAACACTCACGAGTAAACCCATGAGTATAAGAGGCCAAGCAAAGTTGCTAGG
>CALDTA010000312.1:0-3535 GCA_937924455.1 uncultured Deinococcales bacterium | reverse complement strand
AGTTGGAGGGCTACGGCAATCGGCGAGCTTCGTAACGAATAGGAACAAACTCATTTAGCATGGGTCAACATTACGTGGAAACGCTATAAATGAGCACATACATCTAAAGTAAAACTTGGATTTGAATGACCTAAATCTCGCGAAATGCGAACAATATCTGTTAACACTTCGAATCAATTAACGAATTAAGCGGAATTGGTATTATACTCGACTTTGCAAAAATAGAGAAGGAAAAAGGCTAGGAAAAAGGTATCCTAGCCATACATTGAAAAACGAGCTAAGTATAACAATAATCGAGCCATTTAAGAAGCATTTTAGAGCAGGGGTATATCAAAGTCTAACAGTCTTAGTAGTAGGCGCAATATTATGTGCAAAAAGTCGAACAATAAGTCGTTGTTTACGAGTACTAGGCTTACATGAAGAACAAAACTATGGACGCTATTACTATGCTCTAAATAAAGCAAAATGGTCATGCATAGCATTGAGTCAAAGTTTATTGATGCTGCTAATACCTTATGGGCAAAGTGGAGATGGTGTTTTAAGGTTTAATTTGGATGACACGTTAGTCAGGCGTAGTGGGAAAAAGATAAAGCTTAAAGGGAAACACCACGATGCAGTGCGTTCACGAGGACGTTACAAAGTAATCAGTTTGGGTATTCGTTGGTTGAGCTTACAACTCAATTGCACATTCCCATGGAGTCAACGCTATTGGTCATTGCCTATTATGACTGTTCCTTGTCCGAGTAAAGAAAGCTGTGAAAAAGAGAAATTAAGCTATCGAAGTTTTTGTGCTCTAAGTAAAATCTTCTTCCGTTTGTTAAGACGTTGGCTACCAGAACAGCGGATTGAGGTATTAGCAGATAATGCTTTCCAGACGGCAGAACTCTATTTACTAGCCCATCAACTAGATATCACATTCATCACAAGGTCACGTGCAGATATCTGTCTCTATGATCCAGCTCCTACTGACTTACCTAAAGGACGTCGTGGTCCAAAACCAAAAAAAGGTGCTAGGCAAACTACCTTAGCCTATCGTTTTGAAAATAAGTTACTGGACTTTGTCACTACCTCTTTGCTTTGGTACAAACAAGAAGACATTGTTGTTGAATATGCTACCGGCATTGCTCTTTGGTATCGTGATGGTGTTTTACCTATTCCTATCAGATGGTTTCTTGTAACCTCACCTGATAAACGCTTTAAACCTTCTTATTTTACTGCTACCTGTTTTGAGGGTGTAGACCCTCAAGCTATCTTACAAAGCTATCGTCATCGTTGGAATTGTGAGGTTACTTTCCAAGACCTTCGCTTTTCCCTTGGTCTTGAAACTCAGCGTCATTGGTCTGATCTATCGATCTATAGAATTACCCCTCTAATCTTTGGGCTGTATTCTATTGTCTGCTTATTTGTAGCTCAGCTTAACCTCAGCAATCTGCCTCGTTATCAAGCTGCTTGGTATCCTTCTTCTCGTAAATCTGATGCTAGTTTTCATGATGTTCTTGCTTGTGCTAGAAACCATCTCTGGGACTACATTTTTGAATTAGCTGACTCTCGGTCTTCACCTAAATTCCGTCTAATTCCTTTACAACTGTTCCATTCCTTCAAAAATGCCTTAGCCTTTGCTGCTTAGTTTTCTTTATTGGTTTCTGTTCTTGAAAAGTCGAGTATAACGCACGAATACTAAGTACGTGTGCAAAATTAAGTTATATTAATCCCCTACAGGACGTCATATCTCCAGTGTTTTAGCTATCAGAATAGTTAACCTTATTTGTGCCTTGGTACTTACACAACTATATATGCAATATGCCTGCCTACAGACAGGCGTGAAATACACGTGCTAAGCTGATGCTCAATGAGCGAGATTAAAGATTCTATTTCACTCTCAGCCACACCACTAAGCGTTATAGGTGACTTCGCTTGGGATGTGATGATTCGAACAAACAGCGAACTTCTAACAGGCGGAGATACCTTCGGGGATGTTGTCTTAGCACCAGGTGGAAGCGCTGCTAATGTTGCTGCTTGGGCAGCTAGATGTGGTTTAGAAACCAACTTTATTGGCAAAATCGGCAGAGATAAGCTTGGTGATCTTGCGAAAGAAGATTTGCAAAGTGAAGGTGTTCGGGCATTTTTTATCGAAACTGACTCGCACCTCACAGCTTCTGTGGCTGTTTGGATTGACCATACAGGTGAGCGCTCGATGGTGTCAGGGCAAGGTGCAGACTTTTACCTCCTTGCTTCAGAACTACCAAGAACTATCCTTCGACAAAGTGAACACCTACACCTCACAGCATGGTCCTTTTTTACCGATCCACCGCGCTCTGCATTACAAGAGGCAGCGTCTTACGCAAAAAAACACGGTGCAACGCTGTCATTAGACCCTGCCTCTTTTCAACTTATTGGCGAAATGGGTATAAAGCGTTTTATTAACTCTACCAAAGACTTAGGTATCGATATCTTTTTCCCTAACTACCAAGAGGGTCAAGCCATTAGCCAAGAAGATGAGCCTGAAAAAATTGCCAAAAAATTAGGTGAGCTTTACCCAAGCGCACTGATCATTCTCAAATTAGATGCTAAAGGCGCATTTTTATATAAAGCTGGTAGTGAAGGTACATTAGGTGAAGGTGTACACATTCTTCCATCGGATAGTCACCTTATTGATGCAACTGGAGCAGGCGACTCATTTGCAGGTGCTTTCTTAGCAAAATACTTACAAGGAGCAAATCCAATAGATGCTGCAACTTTCGCTACTCGCATATCTGGCTGGGTTATCGAACATCTAGGTGCTCGACCTAAAGCCGATACTAAACTTAGTAAACTCCTTAAGAAAAACACCTAACAAGCATCTTATACTAAACTGAAAGAAGAAAGTCATAATCAATCAGTAGACAATGTTGACATTAGAACCGAAGGGCACATAAGTTACTACATTTTATTATCTTTGTGATTATGACATTTATGATTCACTTCGGTATTAGATTCTCATGCTGTAAACTGGCTGATTAATCCAATAGGGTATTCAAAGCTCCCTACTCCCCAGTAGCATAGTGGTACTTAAGTGCATAGTGATATCTAAAGTCAAAACACAAAGTTAAGCATAAAGAACTTATGACCAATCATCCCGACGCATCAACTGAGCAAATATCTAGCGATAAAATTAAAGCCCTCTTCACCCAAATGTCAAAGATGTTGGAAGGTACAGGTATGACAGTACCTCCGCCTATTTTTAATCATATGGAAGGAGAGTTTGTAAACATTGACCTTGAAAAAGGCTCAATGCTTCTCCGTTTTCCCGTCAAAAACGAATTTGAAAACCCAATGGGCTATATGCAAGGTGGCATGATAGCCGCAGCTATAGATAATGCACTCGGACCACTAAGTTTTATGCTCGCACCACCAAGCGTAACGAAAACTATGACCTTAAACTACAAAAGACCTATTCCTAACACACTTGAAAGCATCTTGGTCCATGCCCAGCTTGATAAAAAAACCGATCGAGAACTCTATCTTTCTGCGGTAGTAAGCAGTGAAGTAGTAAGCA
>CALDTA010000311.1:0-3320 GCA_937924455.1 uncultured Deinococcales bacterium | reverse complement strand
AAGCCTTTAAAGGTGTATTGCAAGAAGAACGATGCACCAATTGCAGTAATGAGTGGCACAAGGCGTGGGCTATTGCGTAGGGGGCGATAGGCAATGCGCTCGAGCAGAATCGCTATGAGCATCGATATGATGCCTGCGAAGGCAAGCAAAATTGCTATAGATAGAAATGGATAAGCATTCAAAATGCCCCAACGGTTCAGTGCCTCTGCTAAAAATACTGTGCTAAACGCACCTGCCATGAAAATTTCACCGTGAGCAAAGTTAATCATGAGCAAAATGCCGTATACAAGTGTGTAGCCAAGTGCAATTAGGGCATAGATGCTACCTTGAGCTAGCCCTGATATAAATAGGGTAACCCATTGTGCGCCAGTAAATTTACCAGATGACAGAGTATTATAGGAACCGACAATGACTAAAATGATAATAACAATACGTAAAATATCGATAGTGAAGTTAACCCAGTTAAAGTTATCTATATAGTTTTTCAACATGGTTTAAACCTTACTAAAAGCCTATTTAGGCGAATTATGTCCATAAATAAATTTCCTACATCCTAAATAAAAGGTCAGAGCTCATTAAGGGCTCTGACCTAGTTTATGAAAGGCAAGCAAAGAATATTGCTTAGATAGTTTTCTTTCGTAATACGCTTTGCTTTTGCCAATTATAGTTTGAGCTTCTTAGTTACCTTTAGTTACTAAGAACGTATTAGTCACCTGGTTTCCAAGCAACTGGAGCAGGCCAGTTACCATCAACCTCTGCTTGAGTGATTTCAAATACAGCAAGTGCTTCGCCTGTTGCACAGTCACCAGTTTCGTTACAGCTAATTGTACCGATAATTCCGTCATAACCATCGATTGCAGTAAGTGCATCACGAACAGCTTGACGACCGATTAGAAGACCACCGTCATCAGTTTCAATAGCAACTTCTTCGATTGCATTCATAATCATATCTGCAGCATCGTGAGCGTGAGCATGGAAACCACTTGGTGGTGCGCCACCGATTTGGTCATCCCAAGCTTCTAATAGTGCATCATATTTTGCGTTTGCAACAAATGGACCAGATAGATAAACACCAACTGCAGCATCGCCAGCAGCTTCTGGGAAACCATCAACTAGAGATGCGTCAGCACCAAATAGTGTTACGTCTTCTAGACCTGAGATGTTCGCAGACTGAGCTGTGAAGAAATCAGAAGCAGGTTGGAACAGTGGATAGTAAATCAAGTCTGCACCAGCAGCAGCGATTTCAGTCAAGATTGATGTCATGTCTGTATCAGTTTTGTTAACTGCACCTTCGAATACTACTTCGCCACCAAGCTCTGCAAACTCTTTAGCCATAACTACTGCTAGACTTTCTGAGTATGGATCGCCATCGTGTACAGTTGCTACTTTTGTTTTACCTAATTCATTAACAGCGAACTGAGCTGCAACAGCACCTTGGAACAAGTCATTATGTGCTGTACGGAAGTAGCCAGGTAGATATGACAGATCAGGGTCAGTTAGACCTGGGTTTGTGTTTGATGGAGAGATTAAAGACATACCCGCTTCACTAATGATAGGAAGTGCGCCAGCAGCAGCTCCAGAACAGTTAGTACCAACAATACCTACAACATCAGGATCTGCAGCCATACGTTGTGCAGCTGTTTGACCACCTTCTGCTGAGCAAAGGCTATCTTCACCAACAAGAATAATTTCGCGACCTAGTAGCTCGCCATCACGTGCTTCAATAGCGATTTGAATACCACCAAGAGAGTCATCACCTAAGAATGCTGTAGCACCTGAAGTGGTGAGCATATAACCAATCACAATTGGATCATCGTCATTAAGCTCAACGCAACCAAGAGCATCAGAACAGCTTTGTGCAAATGCAGGTGCTGCTAAGAATGCTAAGGCAATAAAAGCCATTAGTAATTTTTTCATTACTATCTCCTAACAAATTTAGTTAATTTTATTACACATATATTCTATCTTGCATTCATGAATGTTGTCAAAGCTTTTTTTGCCATAATTTACATAAGTTTTAAACCGAGTACAAATTTTTCTTAAATCTGCCTTAAAGTCATTTCACATAGTGGTTTATAGAGTGGATTATAGAGTGGATTAAGTATCAAAAAATCTAGTTGGATTTTTTGATATGATTCAAAAATAATGTCAAAAACTATCAATAGAACTGTGGCTGAGCAACTTGTCTTTCGTCTTAAAGAAGCAGGTACTGAAATTGTATTTGGATTGCCTGGTGGTGAGAACGTTGAAGTGATGGAAGCGCTGCGGTTAGCAGGCATTCGTTTTGTTTTGGTGCGTAACGAAAGTTCAGCTATCTATATGGCAGATGTTCATGCTCGTTTGACTAGCAAACCTGCGGTTTGTTTAACAACTTTAGGTCCAGGTGCAACCAATGCTTATGTGGGTTTAGCACATGCTGATTTGGATAGAGCCCCTGTGCTGTTGATAACAGCTGAAACGAATCAAAAGGTTTTACCTGACCATACACATCAGGTTTTGGACTTACAAAAGGTTTTTGAACCAGTGTGTAAATTTACAGCTAGTTTGAATCCTGAAAATGTTGATGGACTTGTTGTTAAAGCTTTGCGAGAAATGAAGCAGGGGAGAGTTGGACCAGTACATTTGAGTCTTAGTCGTGAAATTGCTTCTCAAGAAGCGATAGTTTCAAATATGGTTTCTAGTGAAGTTGCTGTTAGTTCAGCATCTAAATCAGTATCTAAAGTTGCTTTTGATAGTACTGAATTGGATAAAGCAAGACATTCACTAAAGAAATCAAAAAAACCTCTGATTATTGTTGGTGTTGGACTTGAGGTCAAAGCGTCTTCTTATGCTTCGCTGCAAAGCTTTGCTGAAGCAATAGCTGCGCCTGTTATCGTAACACCAAAAGTTAAAGGGGTAGTGTCTGATAAACATCCCTTAGCTACAGGCACTTTAGGGTTGACGAGGACTGATCCTGTTTATGAATTGATTGCGGAAGCTGATTGCATTGTTGCAGTTGGTTTTGATGTTGTCGAATTAGTGTTGCCTTGGAATGATACTGATTGGAACGGTACTGAGCAGGGTGCTGAGATGATTTGGGTTTCATCTTGTGAAAATATAAATCCTGTTTTGCCAGTGGTTGCTGATTTGACGGGGGATGTTGTTGAGTTATTGGGTGAGTTGAGTCAGGTGCGCTTCTCTGTTGAGGAAGGGTGGGGGGAGGCTCGAGCCTCCCAATTCCGACAAACAACACGTTCTGCACCCCTACCACCACCACAAAAAAGCAGAATCCTACCCCAAACTGTCCTAGACATCTTAAGAAGCGAATTGCCCGATGACAT
>CALDTA010000310.1:0-4704 GCA_937924455.1 uncultured Deinococcales bacterium | reverse complement strand
GCGGAGCTCGAGCTCAACCCTCGGCAGCGCCTTACGTGCAGGTCCACTAACCACTTCGCCAGCACCCATGACATCAAAAACACTTAAGTGACAGTGACACACCAAAGATGGATGTTCTGTGCGGTGATTAAAAGCAACAGCGATTGCTTCGGTATCACTATTAAGCTGAACAGGACATAGTTGGTGGGTACATAAACTGCTAAAGGCTATAAAATGTTTGCCATTTACTGTCAATCCACCAGAAATAGCTTCAGGAGTGTTAATAAGCATGAAAGGACCTTGGCCAATGGTGAAGTTTTGTTGTTCCCAGAGGTCTAATTCATTGACCTGTCCTATTTCAATTGGCTCGATTGGGCTAAAGTCAGGAACTTCACTTGGTACAGATTTATCAAAGTGAACATTGTAAGCATAGCGAGTACCCCAAATTGCTGTTCCTACAGCAGCAATGACAGGTATGCGCCATAACCAAGTAATGAATTTTCGTCTACTTGTGTTTTGCTCACTTGTTAGGTCTTTAGCCATTTGGGTAGAGGCTTGTTGAGAGTTGTTTTTAGAGTCGTTAGTATCCTGATTCATATCAACTAGTTACCACCATATTGTTCTACAACGTAATCTGCGATAGCTTCAATTTGTTCTTCGCTCAAGGTAAATTCATAAGCAGGCATTAAGCCTTTACCGTTGGTAATAATTTGTATGACACGTTGTTTATCAGCGCTAATAGAGTTGCCTACTAGTGTTGGACCAACACCACCCTGCCCTGCGTTACCGTGGCAACTTGCACAGTTTTGGGCATAGAGTTCTTCGCCTGAAATCGTTACTGTTTGATTAGTAGTATTATTACTACTACCTGGAATACTAGTACCTACAATAGGTTCAGGCGTTTCCCCTGCTAACCGAGCTTGAGCATTTGCAATCAAGCTTGGTACACGACCAGCTTGCGCTTCACCACCTGCGACCTCTACATAATTTTCCCAAGTAGAAATGGCTGGTTCAAATAAATTTACAGAGAAGTAGGCATTGCCTAAAAAGAGCAAGGTTTGCAAATTTTGCTGCCCTTGGTCGATTTCTAAATTTCTTGCTGCTGACAGCAAGCCAATCGCCTGTTCGGTATTACCATCGAAAAATGCTTTTTGACCAATACGACTGAGTGCCCGACTATTTTCACGGTTGTATTCCATGAGCACTTGACCGTAAGCTAGTTCAGCGTCAGCTCGTTGTTCTAAATCCCAGAAGCTATCACCCAAGTCCATTAAAGTCACTTCACTTGGTGATTCACGAACAGCTTGTAGTTTTGGGGCAAGCTGTTGTACAAAACGGATGCGTTCTTGAACGCCTTCTTCATTTGCCTGACCACTTTCAGTTTCAAGATAGGCTTTATAGATAGGTTCAGCGTCAGCTAATCGTCCGATGCCCACATACGCCTCTGCAAGGAAAAACATGATTTCTTCATCTGTTGGATCAAGTTCATACGCCTTTTCTACATTGCTTAACCCCAACGCTCTATCTGTACCAAATTGGGTTAAGCCTAGTCGGAAGTATGCGATAGCTGGTACATCAAGTGTTGGTACATCAAGCGCTGGCGCATTAAGTTTTTCGGTGATGAGTTGGTCATAGATGTTCGCAGCATCAAAAAAGCGTGCATCATCTTGAAATTCATTGGCAACTTGCCAGTAACCATCTGCGAGGGCGAGTCTGCTTTGAAGGCTTGGATTATCCGTAACTGCATCTTCAAGCTTTTTGAGTTCTTCGCCTGCTTGAAGTTGGTCTGCAAAGGCTGTAGTAACTGTGCCATCATTACCGATACGAGGTAGAACATAGCCACCCATAACAGCACCACTCGTAACCATCAGCGCTAACAATGCCAAAAGACCATAGGGCAAACTACGATTTGTTGTTGCTTGATTACTAACTAATGATGGTTGACCAGCTAATTCGGCATTGCGTGTTTCGAGTGCTGTTAGCACCTTAGCAGCTTTTGCTTGATAGCGTTGTTCTAATGTACGACGACGTTCTTCTTTAAGGTCATCACGACCATCTAGCTCTTTAATAGCTCTGAGAAGTGCATCTCGCTCTTCTTCTAGGTCTGTCTTGAGTGGGTCACGATAATCAGGAAGTTTGTCTGCTTGTTTTGGAAAGAGGAGTGGAATAGCAATAAAGAAAAAAAGCAGGAATGCCAAAATGGCAATAATGATGATGGTGAATGTTGCAGCGTCCATTAGTGTGTTTCTCCAGAAGCTTTAGTACTTTCAAGTGTGGTGTTTTCTAGTGCTGTACGAACTTTTTGCAATTCTTCTTCTGATAATGCAACTGGTGTTTCATTTGCTTTTCGTGTCCAGCCTCTTAATAGCACAGTTAGCAGAATGAGTCCTAGTACGCCAGCAATGAGTGGTGCAAGCCAGACAACTAGGTGGAGACCACGTTTTGGTGGGTCAAGTAAAATCCAATCACCATAACTTTCTTGAAAAAAAGCAATGATTTCTGCTTCAGTTAAACCCTCTTCAAGCTTTTCTTGAATAATATTTCGGAATTCGATGCTAGTAGTAGCGTTTGAGTCAGCAGCACTTTCGGAGCGACAAACAGGACAGCGAACCTTTCGGGCAATCTCAAATACCTGCTGCTCGAGCTGCACTGAAGAACTCGTTTCTTGTGCCTGAGCAGGTAAAAGTAGGAATAGTGCAAATACTAAGGCAAGTATTCTAATACTAAAATTCATAACACTATCTAATTGTATGTTTGTAAAGCTTGTATGTTTTTGCATTACTCTATTCACCGTCTAACTAGATTCGCAATCTAACTAGCTAGTACCTATCTATCGGGCTGTTGAAATATGTCAAGTTCTGTTGTTAAGTCAGGATTGATAAAAAATGTCGAGATGTAATTTGCGTGATTATCTGCTGAAACCTTTAAATCGTGTTCACCAACAGCTAGTTCTTCGAGTCGGAAGTGTCCAGTAATGGGTTCAAGTGCTCCTACAAGTTCATCGTTGATAAATACACTTGCATAACCAACATTGCCTTTTAGAAATAAGGTGCCTGTTTTGTCAGGCGCTAACCAACTTGGTTGAGCTACATAAAAGCTTTTGCTGTCACCTGCCCATAATTGAGGTGCAATGGTATTTAGTAGCTGTGTGAGCTTAGCAATGAATTCATTTTCGGAATCGTTTGTTGTTAAAAAGACGGACTCAGGTGAGGCAAAACTCATGATTTGTGTGGTGTCCAGAGGCATTTTTGAAGCAACAGCGACTAGTTTATTGATGCCTGTAGGACCTTCAACACTAAAGCTATAACCAGCACCTTGATGGGGGAAAAATTTGCTTTGCCCTGCACTCACTGAATTATGTGTGTCGATTGTATTGGGTAATAGTTGTGCAATTGTGCCTGTTGAGCGAATGCTAAACAGGTAGACGAAGCTGTTTTCGCTGGCAGTTAACGAAAATTGTACAGTTTCACCAATGATGTGAGTGGCAACCGCTTGACCGATTGGGGGTTTACTGCTTGAGAGCTCGAGCCCAAAAGCACGACCACTCCTATTTAAAAGTGCTGTGAGTGCATCCACATTTTCTAAACTAGAATTCTCAGGGCTACTAGTAGCATCAGAGCTAGAAGCTTCAGAGTTAGGAGACTCAGAGCTAGAAGGTTCAGAATTCATATTTGCGATACCAATAGTCACTTGAGTATTGCCCTGCTGGAGATTGGCTAGATTTAAAAAGCAAAAAATTGTGAAAACTACGGTTAATATTCGTTTCAAGATGTATAGACCATACCTTCTTTAAAGTTAAGAAGCATAGAGGCGGGAAAAGTAGCAAATAGGCTTGCATTTGGTTGATGGCAATTAGATAAGACATCATCTTGTTTCTGCAAATGATTAAGTCTTTCCCTCACATATTTTATGAAGCTGCCATTGCATAGTCAGTCGTTCACTTAACAGTTCGACAAAGTTCGTATGCAAAATAATTTGCTTCTCTGTAAATCTTTAGCTTTGCTTTACAATTTTCTAATTTGGAAATATTGCGTGTTAGACTGCCTTTGTGAATAATAGTCGCTCGCGTATTAGACTTGGCTGGATTTTACTTCTGGCTTTGCTTCTCTATAGTATATTTGTAACCAGTGCTCTTCAACGAACACGAAGAGCTTTTAAGAACTTGCAAAATTCATCTGCAATTGTTGCAACTACAGAAGCAACAGAGCAGGTAGCTCAGCTAGATGATAATTCAGCTAATGCAGCATCTAATGAAACATCAGCACAAGCTGTAAGCATTGCTGAAAAGGGTCTCTGGATGCCGATTGTGGGGGCTCGAGTCCCGCAAAATCCTATGTGGTTACCGACTGCACCTCGTAATTACCGCTTAGGTGAAAGCCAAGGCTTTGACTTTTACAGCGATGACGCTGGTGTTACAGTCTCTTATGGCACACCTGTCATAGCTTCGGACGATGGCGTTATTACCCGTGCAGATATTGAATATGACGAACTGCCTACCGAAGAATGGGAGCAATTAATTGCGACTGTGGGTACGGATGGTGCAACGGATGAACAACTTGACATACTTCGTGGTAGACAAATTTGGTTAAAAACAAACACTGGTCAGGTTTTGCGCTATGCCCATCTTTCTGGCGTTCGTAATGGCATTGAAAAAGATACAGCCGTGTACCGAGGTCAGGTCATTGGCTATGCTGGTAACTCAGGTACTGATGATGCAGTGAAAGG
>CALDTA010000309.1:0-5258 GCA_937924455.1 uncultured Deinococcales bacterium | reverse complement strand
AGATGGCACGATGAACTTTGCCTATAATCTACCGCACTTTTGTATATCAATTGCGTTGGAACATGCTGGTCAGGTCGTCGTTGGTGTTGTCTACGACCCCATTCGCAAAGAGTGTTTTCGTGCTATCCGTGGTCAAGGTTCATTTTTAAACGACAAACCGATTCAGATGACTAGCTGTGATGAACTAAAAAGTACAGCCGTGGCGTGTGGTTTTGGCAAGATTGATTATGTTGTGCCGATTGCCCAAAAGTTGCTCCATGATTTGACGCCTGTTTTTAGAACACAAAGACGCTTTGGTGCATCTGCGCTGGACCTGTGCTACTTAGCTTGTGGCAGGATTGATGCCTTTTGGGGTGTCAATCAAAAGATTTGGGATGTGGCAGCGGGTGGTTTGATTGCAGAAGAGGTTGGTGCAAAATTTACGACTGAGCTACTAACTACCCCAACGGGTAAAACCAATCTTTACATGGCTACAAATCAAAGGCTTTTTCCAAAGGTATATGAACGTGTGCATGATAGCCTCAAAACTATTGAAGACCTAGTTATTGGAAAATAGCTAAATATATATTTTACTGATACTGTTTAGCGTTTTTGCTGATGAGTGTTGAGAGCTGGACTTTCTAACGTAATTCTGTCAATATTCTGGTTATGTTTGATCCCGCTTCCCTAATTATATTTATATCAGCAGCGTTTGCACTATTGATTAGCCCTGGTCCTGCCGTTCTTTTCATCATTGCTCGAAGCTTGGAGCAGGGACGCATGGCAGGAATCATCTCTACTTTAGGGATTGCACTGGCATCACTTGTTCATGCCTTCTTTGCAGCCGTTGGTTTGTCTGCTTTGCTTATGCAAAGTGCCTTGGCATTTAGCATTATTAAGTACCTTGGTGCAGCTTATCTGATTTACCTTGGTATTCGTACGTTGATGACAAAAGCAAAGCCACATAGTTTGCAATCAGTAGAACCTGTACCTGTTATGAAACTTTTTCGACAAGGTTTTATCGTCAATCTTTTTAATCCTAAAACAACCTTGTTCTTTTTGGCTTTCCTACCGCAATTTGTTGACCCAAGCCGTGGTTCTGCTTTAGTGCAGATTTTTGTTTTAGGCTTGATTTTTACCGTGATGGCAGTGATTAGTGATAGTGTTTATGCAATTGTGGCGGGTATGGCAAAGGAATGGCTGCTTGGTGGTAGTTCAAGAGCGAGTTTGAGGGCGGCTCGAGCCCAAAAATATGTAGCTGGCACAATTTACATTGCCCTTGGCATCACCACTGCGCTATCTGGCAGCAATCGTTTTAAATAGTCCAATTAAATAGTCCAATTAAATAGCCCAGCAACAAGCTTTTTACGTTTTTATGAGCGTCTAGCAAGCTATAACTTGTTTTAGTTTTTTAACCCAAAAATTTAAGAATTTATGCATTGCCCAGCTATACCCACGAATAAAAAGACTAGCTAAAGAAGCAGTGAAGTTAGCATTAATTGCAGATACTCATAATTAATGCAGCAGTTAATGGTGTCGTTGCACAATGTAGCTATATGCGGTGCTATGCACTAGATTAAGATTAATAGCAAATAGCAACACGGGGCAGTAGACAGCACAGGGCAGCAAAAGGTCTTTAATCTCTTTAATCAAAGTTAAAAATCCCCTTACATTCCCTACATTTCAAACGCTGTTACAAAATTGAGTTGTCTTAAGAAACAGGTCTTAAGAGACAGAAATATTTTGAAAGCTACCACTAGCTTTTTGTCTGCATTCATCGCAAGTGAAGGAGATGTATGACATACCTACGACGGGAGCAGTCACGTCTGAAAAGGCTTGTACTGCCAGTTTGCCTTGGTTCTGTGCTGGTTTCATCTGTGTTTGTTTTATCAGCGTGTCAGCTCGAGCCTACCGATGGTTCTACCAATAACCCTACGCAATCATCTGAACACAAGCACATTATTGGTGTTGATTTTGCAGGGAGCGATTCGGGTGAGTGGCCGCCTGTAGCACTGAATGCTACAAATATTTCACCTATTCGAAACTACACACAAGGTTTGCAAGCGCAAAACTTAGCATCTTCAGTCATTGTTAAAGAGCGTTTTGACAAACACAATGGTCTGCGTAGTATTCGAGGGAATCGCTATGCCTCTTTTGAAGTAGATATCGTTGATGACAAAGAAGTGGCAGGGAAAGATAGCGAAGGTGTCTACGCCCGCACAACCTACTTTAACTATGTCAGTAATCTAACCATAGATGCATGGATTGATAGTAATGATCAGATTCAGTACAGCGTGGAACCTGCATATACAACCCAACCACCAGAAAACCGAGAAGAAGAAGCACAGGCAGTAGAGCTAGCAAAAGCTGATTTAACTGCTAAGGGCTATGATGTATCAAGCCTGATTGGAACTGCTATGTTGGCTTTCCCAAGTACAAGCGAGATAGCCCAAACAGGACAGAACTTCTACACAGAGCGCATTCTTTACGCAACCTTTGGTCAAGGCAATGGTGAAGTGCCTGTCTACACAGCCTTGGTAAACCTATCTCAAAATACTGTGAGCAACAGCGGAGAGGTAGCGTCTTACTAATGAAAACAGATATGAATACCTTTAGCGTCTATTTTGCGAAACGTCTAATAGCTGCAACCTTACTGTTTACACTTGTTGTTTTGCTAACAGGCGTAGCCTCTGCTCAATCAGGAAACATCGACTGGAATGGTTGGAACTTTAGCTATGAAGCAGGTGCTGACCGTTCAGGGCTTGTGTTAAAAGATGTTGCTTTTAATGACATGAAGATTCTTGGCAAAGCAAGTATGCCTGTGATGCGTGTGGAATACGATGGTGATGTTTGCGGTCCATATGCAGACATTATGTCAACCTATACTTTTGAACCTGCTAGAGCAGGCGCACCAGACTCAGCTTGTGATAACAAGACGCTGTGTGAGCGTACCTTTACCCAGAATGGTCAAGAAAAGCTCGAGCTGGGGCTTAACATTCAAATTGGTGAATACCAAATCTATCAAAGCTACTATTTTTCACCAGATGGCACGATGGATGCACGTGTCTTTAGCCGTGGTTTGCAGTGTCGTATTGACCATAACCACCACCCACACTGGATTTTTGACTTTGATATTGGCGAAGCTGCCAACGACCAAATCTTTAAAAATGATAATCAGTTACAAACTAGAGAATTTAATGACCGTAAAGGCTCATCACAATTTTGGACTATTCGAGATAAAGTCACAGGTGATTCTGTAACCCTAACACCAAGTGCAGACGATGGTGTTTTTGATGATTTCTCTCAGTGGGATGTCGCAGGACGTCGCTACAAAAGTTCCGAAACAGGTCGTTGGCTTTGGGGTGCTCGTGGCGAAATTGGCAACTTGCACAACAACGGTGAATCTATTGATGGTGAAGATGTTGTTTTCTGGTACATTACTCACCTAAGACACCTCTCTAGTGAAGGCTCTATACTGTGGCACGCTTCTGGTCCGACGCTTACAGTGAATAGTAATAGCACAACACCAGAACCGACAGAACCAACCAACACCGCACCTACCCTAAACTTTACATCTCCTGCAAACAATGCTTCATTTGCAGCAGGGGCTAATGTGAATGTAACCGTGACAGCGAGTGATGCGGAAGGTAGTGTTAGTAATGTCAAGTTGTATCTGAATGATCAGTTTGTTCGTCAGGAAAATGTTTTGCCTTATGAATGGGGTGCAAATGATAGTTCACTCCAAAACTTAGCAGCAGGTAGCTATACCTTGAAAGCTACTGCAACTGACAACGAAGGTTTAGAAACAACCAAATCTATAACCATTACAGTTGTAGATGATTCGCAACCAACACCAACTGACCCAACACCTCCAACAACTGACGCAACTAACTTGTTAAGCAATCCGAACTTTGATTCGAACTTATCAAGCTGGACGAGTTGTGGTGGAAGTACTGCAACAACCAGTGTAAATAGTGGTGAACTACTACTGGATAATGGTGGTTGTGTTTATCAGGAAGTGCCAGCTATTGTAGGTATAACGTATAAACTCAGTTGTGATGCTAAGCGCTCAGGTGCTACTTGGACATCAGTCTACTTGGCTTTTTCAAATTCTAATTTTGCAACGTTGGAAAGTGAAATCACACCTGTTACGACTACAGGCTATGACACCTACAGTGTGTCGCTTACAGCACCAGCGGATGCAGCGCAAGCTGTAGCTGTTATGTACGCTGAAGATGCTAGTTATTTTGATAATTGTGCACTTGTGGTTGATGATGGTTCTACTGACCCTGCAACAGAAAACTTAATCCGAAACGGTGGTTTTGAATTTGGTTTAGACGGTTGGTTTAGTTGTGCAAATGCGAACAACGTGTCAGCTTCTAATGTTTCAAACTCTGGGGCGCAGTCTGCCAGTGTGAAAAGTGGTGGCTGTTTGTATCAGGAGGCTCGAGCCGAGGCTGGTGCAAGTTACACGCTAAGCTGTGAAGCGAAAGATAGTGCTCAGAGCTATACAGCACTATCGTTCAACTTTTCCGATGCGAGTTACCAAACACTCACTACAGATACTAAAGTTGTAGACACGTCAGAGTTTGCAGTTTACAGTTCAACACTTACAGCGCCTGCAAATACACGCAATGCTGTTGTTGTTTTCTATAGTGAAGGTGATAGTAACTTTGATACTTGTTCACTAGTGAAGAACTAAAGAACTAAGTCTTTTTTAAGCTTATACTAATACCGTTGTATATATTCTCTGGGATATATACAACGGTATTTTTTATGGAGTCACTTATCCCTTTGACTCAAGTATGGGAAATTGTTAAAACTTCCAGTCTTCTCGTTCCATAAGTTTTTCGAGATTGATGCAGTCAATATTGAAATGCTTACATATAACTGGAACTTGAGTTCCCCCCTTTTTAAATTTCTCTTCTGTTACAACAGTTCCTTCAAAAATCTTTGCCTTAGCAATAACCCAAGGATCAGCAAAATTTCCACCTCTGTACCTCTGTTGGTTAGACATTGATTGTTGAAAATGTTTGACTTCAAAGATTTCACGAATAAAGTTACCCTCCTCTGCCGTAGGGTTATGAAAAATATCTTTATTTTTTTGAAGCCAGTCTTTTAAATCTGGTCGTTTTTCAGCCTCGTTCAAAACCTCTCTTGTCGACACAATTTTACCTTGGGCAATTAACTCATCAACTTGTTTCCAAAGGGAGGGAAACCTATCTGGGAAAAACCCAGCTAAATGCCTTAAAGAGCTTGTGTCAAAAACGTACATTTTT
>CALDTA010000308.1:0-4293 GCA_937924455.1 uncultured Deinococcales bacterium | reverse complement strand
GGTTGGTCTTTTCTAAGGTCATGAGGAATACCAGCAGCTCTAAGGTTTGGACCTGTGATGCCGTGATTAATAGCTGTGGCAGCATTTAAAAAACCTACGTCTATTGTTCTTGCCTGAAACACAGGTGCATCCACGGTGAGTGCAGCATATTCAGGAATCACTGTTTCAAAGTAATCACAGAACTCTGTTAGATTTTGCCAGAAGAGTGGGTGAATATCTCGGCGTACACCACCAAAGGTAAAGTAGTTTGGTAATAACCTTGCACCTGCTGTTTTTTCAATGATGTCTAGGGCAAGTTCTCGGTCTCGGAAGGCGTAAAGAAAAGGCGTGATTGCACCTAAATCGAGCATGTATGTGCCGAGCCAAACCAAGTGGCTGATAACACGGTTGAGTTCAAAAAGAGCTGTGCGAATATATTTGGCACGTTCAGGTACTTCCATACCACTGAGTTCTTCTATGGCTAAAATGTAGGCAAGTTCGTTTTGTAAACCAGAGACATAATCCATACGGTCAAGGTAAGGAATAACTTGTTCGTACGTTCTGGCCTCTTCGATTTTTTCATGATTGCGGTGTAAGAAGCCAATATGTGGTGTAGCGGAAGTGACGCGTTCACCATCAATACCAAGGACAATCTGCAATACACCATGCGTGGCAGGATGTTGTGGTCCAAGGTTGACGATCATTTCATCGCTTCTACCCGATATGAGACCTGTTGGACCTTGCCCCGCGACTGGTGTTGTTAAGGCACTATCAAGAACAGTAGCATCACGCATACTCATGCGTCACCTCCCTGTTCTTTAGCTTCTTTTTCTTTAGCTTCTTTAGCAGCTTTAGCTTTGGCTCTAGCTTCTTCAGCACGTTTTTTTGCAGCTTCAGCAGCTTTTTGAGCTTCTTCTTCTTTTTGTCGTGCCATCTCTTCCCAATCAGGCCAAGCTTTAGCTTCCCAATTTGGAATTAAGTAGCCACCTGTGTCATAACGACGTTGCAGTGGGTGAATTGTCCAGTGGTCTTCGAGCAAGATGCGACGCAAGTCAGGATGACCTGTATAGGTAATACCTACCAAATCGTAAGCTTCACGTTCATGCCACTCAACGCCACCCCAAATGTCAGTCACAGAAGGGACGTCTGGCGCATCGTAAGGTACGTCTATCCAAACAGTGATTTCTGAAAAGTCATCAAGATTGCGTAAATTAAGTACAGAGCGTAGACCATAGCCCATATCAAGACCAGTTAGACAGTTTGGGAAGGTATAGCCATTGGCAAAGGCACGTTCACAAAAACTGCGGTAGGCTGCACCATCTTCAAAGCTGTATACGGTTTCACCTCCTGCGCTTTCTGGCTCAGGTAGTCGGCGAATTTTAATATCACTAGTATCAATCATGATTACAAGTGCTCACGTCCATCCTTGCCTGGTTCTGCTAAGACATCAAAGTCTGCTTCCATTTGTGTACCCGGAATATAGCGCATGTCTGGATCAGCGACTTTATCTCTTAGGAGCAGTAGAGCTTGAAGTAACGCTTCTGGTCTAGGTGGGCAGCCTGGGACGTAAACATCAACAGGGACAATTTTGTCTACACCTTCGACAACGCTGTAACCTTGGCGGAATGGTCCACCCTGATTGGCGCAAGCACCCATCGAGATGACCCAGCGTGGTTCTGCCATTTGGTCATACAAAGTACGAAGGCGTTTGCCAAGTTTCTTGTTCACCGTGCCTGAAACAATCATCACATCGGCTTGACGAGGGGTGTTACGGTAGAAAAAACCAAAACGATCGGCATCGTAGCGAGTTGCTGAAGAGTTCATCATCTCAATAGCACAACAAGCAATCCCAAAGGTTAATGGCCACATGCTGCGGCTTCTTGCCAAATTGATAAGGTCGTCAAGTGTACCTAAAACGATGTTTTCAGGACGACGTTCGTTGCCTAACAGTGCCATAGTATGACCTTTCTTAATAAACCCACTTCAACACTCCTTTGCTCCATGCATAAACCAAGCCATCTAAAAGTAAAATAATAAAGATAAATACCGAGATGACACCGTACCAGCCAAGTGCTTCGAAGGCGACTGCCCAAGGGAAGAAAAAGGCAATTTCGACATCAAAAATAACGAACATGATGGCAAATAGATAATAGTTAACATTGAATTTTACATCGGTGCTACCAATGGTGGGTTCACCACATTCGTAGACTGCAAGTTTTTCTGGATTGATATTGTGTGGGGCAATTAGGCGGGATACGCCTAGCGTAGCTAAAACAATGATAATGCCCATCAAGGCAAAAATGCCTATCATGAGCGCACCATTTAGCTCGAGCCCGTAATTCATAAAACTCGTATAGCCGACAGGATCCATGGCTACTCCTCATTCATGCTGCATCTAGAAAGCTCAAAAAATGATGTGGAGCTGTAAATCTAGACTAAAAATTAAAAACAAAAACAGCCTATTCTACGTTTAAGTAGCTCAAGGGTCAACTGTATTATGCACGTGTGGCTGTACTCTCTGATGTTCCTATAGTTTGTATAGTTTGCATAGATTTGAATTCCAAACAAAAAACCGACAAGTTTTATGCTTGTCGGTGAAGTCTTTCTGACGCTTAAAGTTGTATTTACATACGTTCTGCAGTCAACCAAAATATAATGTGTTCATTCATGTTTTCCATGTGGTCACCTGTTCGTTCAAGGTGACGAGCCATGCGTAAGAGTTTTGAAGCTTTTGTAATGGTTTTTGGGTCTTCTAGCATGTAAGTTAGTAATTCACGCTGTATTTGCTCGTTGAGTTGGTCGATTTCAGCGTCCATAGCATGGGCAGCTTTTGCAGTCTCTAAATTACCTTCGGCAAGTGCTTTGATTGTAGTTTCAATCATGGTATCAAGTATTTCGAGGCTGCGTTCACTATCTAGGTATTTTTTTAGAGGTGCCTCTTGCGCTAGCTCTGCACCAATTCGTGCTACATGAACGGTATTGTCGCCAGCACGTTCGATATCTATCAAGGCTCGGTGCATAGCACCTAGGAAACGAAGGTCGGTGGCAGCAGGTTGTCTGCGAGCAATCACGGTGAGTATGCGCTGCTCGAGCTCGTCTTGAATGTCGTCAACTTTTTGGTCTAGCGCAATGCAACTTTCGGCTGCGGGGATGTCAGCATTGACCAAAGCACGTTTTGCTAACTCTACCTCTTCACGTACTAAGCTCATCATGCGTACAAGAGATGCGTTTATGTCATTTAGATCTTGGTCTAGA
The DNA here is from genome assembly GCA_937924455.1 of uncultured Deinococcales bacterium. Taxonomy (GTDB): domain Bacteria; phylum Deinococcota; class Deinococci; order Deinococcales; family Trueperaceae; genus CALGZD01. Next base: position 1,059 of record CALDTA010000308.1, on the reverse strand, counting down.
ATATTCATGGTTTTCCTCTAATTTTGCTTAAGCATAGATTAGCATACTGCTTCTAAGTGTGTATTAAGACTGTCATCACAGTGTCAGGTCTAAAGAGTGTCAGGTCTAAACAAACAGTGTCAGGTCTAACAGCGTCAGGTCTAAACAAACAGTGTCAGGTCTAAACAGTGTCAGGTCTAACAGCGTCAGGCTTAACAGTGTCAGGTCTAAACAGCGTCAGGTCTAAACAGCGTCAGGGCTTTTAATTGTCAGGTAAATGTTTTTGCGTAGTGCGTATATGGCGTGATGTAATATGAGCTATGAACGAAGTCGCAGGTAAAGTCGCAGGTAAAGTCACAGGTAAAGTCGCAGTTAAAGATGAAATTTTGTTAGCACAAAAACTGATTCAAGCCTTTAGCCCCTCAGGTGCTGAATCTCCAGCAGCAAAGGTATTGTGTGACGCCTTTGAGGAACTTGGTTTTGATGAAAGTTATGTTGATGACGCTGGTAACGCAGTTGGCATATTTAAACGAGGCAGTAGTTCAAACAGCAGTGGTCCAAATATTATGCTGAACGGACATATTGATACTGTTCCCCTTGGAGATGCGTCTTTATGGCCACATCATCCGCTTTCTGGTGAGGTTGTTGGTGACCGTATGTGGGGTCGGGGTGCTTGTGACATGAAATCTGCGCTTGCTTGCATGGCATATGCTGCTAAAGATGCTATTGATAAAGGATTTCAAGGCACGCTTTCTGTTACAGGGGTTGTGCTTGAAGAGGTTGGTGGCTTAGGTGCATGGCATTTAGCAAAAGAGCAAATAGCTGATGTAATTATTTTGGGTGAACCTAGTAAACTGAAGATGATGCTTGGGCACAGGGGTAGGGTAGAGGTTCACGTTAGGTCAAAAGGTGCTATTGCACACGCTGCTAAGAGTGAGTTGGGTAAGAATGCGCTGTACCCGATTGGGAGGTTGTTGACTGGGCTCGAGCCCCTAGAACTCCCAAGTGGCGGCATACTTAAAGGCTCAACGCTTACCCCAAGTTACTTAGAATCTTTTCCCAAAAGTGCCAATGTTGTAC
>CALDTA010000307.1:0-6269 GCA_937924455.1 uncultured Deinococcales bacterium | reverse complement strand
GCTGTGGGAATATCGTCAAAGCCTACTACCGAAACATCTTCTGGAACTTTTTTTCCTAGTTCAAGTTTTAAGGTGTCTAGTGCGCCAAGTGCGATGGTGTCGTTTGCACAAAAGATGGCATCGGGAGAGCTTTGGGGTGGGCTCGAGCTGTATATCATCCTCACTGCTTCACAGCCCCATTCATAACTATACTCACGTTCGATGCTAAAGCTGAGGTCTATACCTGCTTTACCAAGTTTGTCGATAAAACCATCACGTCTATCTTGATTTGTGGACGTATTGGGCTTACCACCAATATAAGCAAAACGTTTATGCCCAGCAGCAAGCAAGTTGTCTGCAATATCTTGCCCACCTTTAAAGTTATTGCAGGAAACAGCGACAAAATTAGCACTACTAGATTTTTGATAACGGTTGAAAAGAATGACAGGGATGCCGATAGCAGAAAATTGTTCAATGATGGTTGAGGTTAAGGTGATAGATAGCATGATGACTGCCTGTACTCGGTATTGCTTGGCAAGTAACAAGCTTTCTTGTGCATTGCTTTCATCTTCAATTTTCAGAAAAAGCGCTTGCTTTCCATGTTGTTGTAAGCTCTCAGCCAATTGATGCAAGACAGCATCATAAAAAGGATTAGTTTGTCGATAGGTTAGTACAGCTACTAAGTCGCCATGTTGTTTTACAAGGCTTCTTGCTAAGGCATTGGGTGAATAACCTAGTTCACTAGCCACTTGTAAGATGTGATCTCTGGTTTTAGCTGAGATTTTCCCCTTAGGTGTAAAAGCTCTTGAGACCGCTGATTGTGAAACACCTGCGGCTTTGGCAACATCAACAGAACTTATATGCTTTTTCTCACCCATAGACTGTTCAGTTTAACATCATTTTGAAGGTGAAATTGCTTTGATGACGTTTGCGCTGTTGCATAGGTATTCATCGTCTGATATAACTTAGACTAATCATAAATTTAAATTACCCATATCTAAGTAGGAATAGGAGTCCAAACTAATGTCTGATATTGATCCTAGAGAGCAAAAACCAGCCTTTTCTTCTGAAACATCTACAGGAGAAGGCATTATGGAAAATATGGTGAGTCGTTTTGGCGAGTTACGTGAGCGACCCGTAAGCCTTATGTTTATTGATTCAATCCTAAAGGGTCATGAACGACTAAACTATGCAGTCATTGGTGATACTGCGAGTGAAAATCCAAGCTTTTCACCATCAATTACAGCCCCTCACGGTTTTCAAGTGGGTATGTTCACCTGTACCGCAGGCAATGGTCCTGCCTATCACAGACATGATTACATAGAAGCGTTTATGCCTCTGACTGACCATAAATGGCGTTTTTACTATGGACCAGATGCGGAAACTGTAGAAGGTGAAATCTTTTTAGAAAAGTGGGATTTGATCTCTTTTCCGCCAAATGTCTGGCGTGGCTTTGAAGTTGCTGAAGGTCAAGAAGGTGAAGCCTTAGCTATTGGTATTCTTGAGGAACATAAGGTATTTACAGGTAAAGATCCATATTGGTCACCGTATGTTACTAAAGCAGCAGAGAAAGCAGGCTTTCATGCAGATGAAACAGGGAAAATGATGAAACCTGATAATTATGCTGAGCTTGAGAAAGATATGCTAGATAAACTTGGTGCAAAGGATGGAGTTGAGTTGAAATGAGTCGAATAAAGACTACCCATGTTGGCAGTATGCCACGTTCACAAGACGTTGTAGATATGCTCTTTGCACAGGATAAGGGTGAACTCGATACCCTAGATGCTTTTGATGCTGTTATGACAGCTGCAGTCAAAGACATTGTGCAAAAACAAGTTGATGCAGGTGTTGATGTAGTTAGCGATGGTGAGATGAGCAAAATTAGCTACGCTACCTATATTCGCCACAGACTGACTGGTTTTGAAATTGGTGAAGCACCAAGAGCTACACCAAAAGATTTAGATGAATTTCCAGAGTTCAGAGACAAACTCGCTGCCCAAGGCGGTACACCAAAATATAACCGTCCGATTTGCCGAGGCGAAATAAAAGTTAAAGATTTAAGTGGCTTAGAAAAAGATTTGGTCAATCTGAAAGCTGCAATGGATGTTTCAGGAGCAGGAGCAGCTTTTATGAATGCAGCGTCACCAGGTGTGGTTGCTGTGTTTCAGCCAAATGAATACTACGACAGCCATGAAAGCTATCTTCAAGCGCTAGCAGAAGCAATGAAAACAGAGTACGAGATGATTAATGAGGCGGGCATTCAGCTACAGATTGATTGCCCTGATTTAGCCATGGGTAGACACATTAAATTTCGTGATGTAGATGACGCTACCTTTGTAAAGAATGCTGAAATGCAAGTGGAAGCATTAAATTATGCCTTAGAGAATGTACCTGCTGAAAACTTGCGGATGCATGTTTGCTGGGGCAACTACGAAGGTCCACATACGCATGATATTCCTTTTGAAAAAATCTTTGATGTGGTTATGAAAGCTAAACCGCAAGCTGTTTTATTTGAAGCAGCAAATGCTCGACATGCACATGAGTGGAAAGTTTGGGCTGAACATAAGGACCAAATACCAGAAAATAAAGTCTTAGTACCTGGTGTTGTCGATACGACTGCTAATTTTGTTGAGCACCCTGAACTTGTTGCTCAGCGACTTGAACGATTTACAAATATCGTAGGTGTAGATAGGGTGATGGCTGGTTCGGATTGTGGCTTTGGTACCTTTGCTGGCTTTGGTGCGATTCATCCAAGCATCTGTTGGGCGAAGTTGGGTGCAATGGCTGAAGGTGCGGAGATTGCATCTGCTAGGGCTTAATTAGCTCATTTAGCTTTGATTATTTCAAGTACTGTATAAAAGTAATGCTAGAGAAAAATGTCGTCTTTCTAACGGGAACGCTGTGTACTGAGGAGTGTTTTCGAGTTCAGAAGAATCATCTAAGTGATTTTGCAAATATCACGATTGATACTTTGAATAGAGGAAATTCAGTTGAGGAACTTGCAACTTTGATTTTAGATGACTTACCTCAGCAGTTTTCTTTAGTAGGTTTTTCTATGGGTGGTGTAATTGCATTTGAAATGCAACGGCAAGCTCCCGAGCGTGTTCAATCAATGGTACTGATGAATGTAAATCCTGCGGCGACATCAAATAAGCAGTTGCAAACTTGGGATAGTTGGACGAGCAAACTTGATAAGGGTGGTTTCCCAGAAATCATCCATGATTTTAAGGATAGTATTGTTCAGGACGCATGTCGTAGAACTATCTGGGATATGGCTCAGCAACAAGGTACAGATTGTTTACAAAGGCAATTGCAAATTTTAAAGACAAGAAAAGATAGTCAACCAACGCTATCGGATATTTCATGTCCAACTTTATTACTTTGTGGTCGTGAAGATAGACTGACACCTGTTTCAGTTCATTATGAAATGCACCAGAAGATTGTGGATTCAAGTTTTGTTTCCTTGGCAAATTGTGGACACTACAGTCCACTTGAACAACCTGTAAAAGTGAGTAATTTACTGAAAGACTTTTTTCTAGATAATACTTAATTCCAACTAACTAAGGTTAGATAAGGAGAATCAAAAATGGCAACCTATATCAAAAGAGGTATCGATGTTGATACCAAACAAAATATTGACGCTGGTGTTCGTAAAACTGTAGAAGATATTATCAATGATGTAAGCACAAGAGGCGAAGCTGCTGTTAGAGAGCTATCTGAAAAGTTTGATAACTATAGTCCTGATAGTTTTCGTTTAAGCCAAGCCCAAATTGATGAACTTGTAGCTCAAGTTCCAGATGATGAAATCGCTGCGATTCAATTTACACTTGATCAGGTCACAACCTTTGCTAAACATCAACGTGCAGCACTTCAAGATGTTGAAGTTGAAACAATGCCTGGCGTTATTTTAGGACACAAAAATATTCCCATCAATAATGTTGGTGCTTATATCCCAGGTGGACGTTACCCGATGCTTGCATCAGGCATTATGAGCATTGCAACAGCAAAAGTTGCAGGTGTACAACGTGTGGTGGCATGTACCCCTCCAAAAGATGGCTTGCCTTACCCCGCAACGGTTGCCACAATGGCAATGGCTGGTGCAGATGAAATCTATGTACTTGGTGGTGTCCAAGCAATGGTGTCGATGGCACTTGGTACTGAGTTTATGAATCCTGTTGACATGTTAGTTGGCCCCGGTAATGCTTATGTAGCTGAGGCAAAGCGGCAGCTATTTGGAACAGTTGGTATCGACCTTCTTGCTGGACCAACTGAAGTTTTAGTGATAGCAGATGAATCTGCGGATCTAGAAATTATTGCTACAGATTTGCTTGGTCAAGCAGAACATGGTCCAAACTCTCCTGCTGTACTGCTCACGACAAGTGAAGAACTTGCTAACGGCATTCAGGCTGAGATTGATAGGCAGTTAGAGACGCTAGCTACGGCTGAAGTTGCTGGTGAAGCCTGGAAGACCTATGGTCAAATTATCTTAGCGAAAGATGATGCTGAAATGGTTAAAGTCGCTGATGACATTGCTTCTGAACATGTTGAGATACTCACCAAAGACCCAGATTATTTTTTAGAGAATATGACCAACTACGGTTCACTATTTTTGGGTCAAGAAACCAATGTGGCCTATGGTGATAAAGCTATTGGTACAAACCATATTTTGCCTACGAATAAAGCTGCACGATATACAGGTGGTTTGTGGGTCGGTAAATATATCAAAACAGTGACCTACCAAAAGGCTACAAAGTCTGCAAGCGTTCTTGTGGGACAAAACTGTGCTAAGATTTGTGAAATGGAAGGCTTTGCTGGTCATCGTGAGCAAGCACTATTGCGTATTAGGCGTTATGGAGATTAAAAGTAGTCGCTTATAGATTAGTATCTATAAAATATTGGTATATGAATCGAGATGTTGATGAGTCAAACTAGTCCGAAGGTTGCATTAATTACTGGGGCTACAGGTGGAATTGGTTCAGCAATTTGTAAGCGATTTGCTGAGTCGGGCTATCAAGTAGTTGTTACTTACCGAAGCAGTCAGGAGGCTGCTGATGATTTGCTGCGTAGTCTTGAGGGTATTGGGCATAGTGCATTAAGAGTAGAGGTGGATGATAGCTCGAGCATCCAGCGTATCGTTCAAGCGGTCCACAGCCACTACGGCAAATTAGATGTTCTAGTGAACAATGCAGGCTTTAGCAAGTTTGTCGCCCATGATGATCTTGATGGGCTGGACGATGACTTTTTTGACCAAATTTTTCAAGTGAATGTGCGTGGTGCATTTGCTATGATTCGAGGATTCAAAGAACTCTTGCTAGCCTCTGATGATGCGGTTGTGGTGAATATTTCTTCAATTGCTGCACGTACGGGTAATGGTAGCAATGTTGCTTACTGTGCCTCAAAAGCTGCGATGGATTCTATGACGCGTTCTTTGGCTAGGGCACTTGCTCCAGATATTCGAGTGCTGTCAGTTGCGCCAGGACTTGTCGAAGGACCTTATACTGAAAAGCTAGATCCTGAATGGAATCAAGCTCAGCGAGATGCTACGCCTCTAAAGCGTCTTGCTCAAGCAAAAGACGTAGCAGAAGCAGTCTATGCAATTGCTGAGCATTTGAAATTCTCAACAGGCGATATTATTCCTGTTGATGGTGGTAGACCTTTAACGTAAGTCCAATTTTTTTTAATGCATGAACTTACCCAAAAGCAAAAGCTAATTTACGAAAATATTCGTCACATATATAATGTACTGCCTTTTAATAAACATGTAGGCATCACAGTTTTAGATGTTACCGAGAAGAGTGCACAAATCACTGTCGATATGGCTGATGAATTGGTTGGCAACATGGCACAAGGTATATTGCACGGTGGTGTGACCTCCTCGCTGTTAGATGTTGTTGGTGGTATTGCAGTGACCTCGGCTGTGCTGAATGCTTTTGAAAGCGATGATTTAAACGAGATGCTATTGCGAATTTCGAAACTTGGCACGATTGATATGCGTGTGGACTTTCTAAAGCCTGGATGGGGCGAGCGTTTTATTGCTAGCTCAGAGCTTGTGCGATTGGGCAAACGAGTTGCAGTTACACGTATGGAAGTCCGCAATGAAAAAGACGACCTCATTGCTATTGGCACTGCAAGCTATTCTGTAGTGTGAGTGTATTTTGGGTGCGTCCCGCTCAAGGTTGAAACGTACATGACTATATCTATATAGTTTCCACATCTATATAGTTTTCACCATCGTCTGGGACGCACCTCGGCAGTTTATGAATGAACATAAAAACTGTTCATTACACTTC
>CALDTA010000306.1:0-3546 GCA_937924455.1 uncultured Deinococcales bacterium | reverse complement strand
CATATCGAAGCGTTGTAACTTGTGTGCCCTTCGGTTCTGATGACAACTTTTTCTGCTAATGGATTATGACTTTCTTCTTTCAGTTTAGTATAAGTCTCTAAGTTTTAAAGTTAAAACTTGTAAGGCTAGACTTGGCGTTGCGTAGCTTTCTAAAGCTTTTTCGCAGTCTGCTAGGGCAGCATCTGCATAAGCGTAGCTATTTGGAGCTTCCTGACTTAATTTAGCCAGTAAAAGTTCTGGTACTGAAAAAAGATGACTTTCAGAACTACCAAGCCAGTGTTTCTCTAGGGCATCGGCTTTTTCAAAACTCTGTTCTAAGGTACTGTTTAGGCTTTCAACTTAGTCTTCGACAAGTGTATGAACATTACTGAAGGCATCAGGATAAGCTTTTGCCATGGCACTATCGCCTGGGCGACCTAGTTTTGCTAATGGATGTTGTTCGAGTTGATTATGGGATATAGCTATTGTGCCAAAACGCACAGGTGTTGACCTCGAAGCAATGGTTGGCAGAACAGATTGCATGTCTGGGGCTATTAAAATGATTGTGCTGTAGCTTGGGGGTTCTTCAAGCATTTTGAGAAATGCATTTGCGGCAGCTTCGTTTAGGCTTTCTGCGTGGTCAATTACGCCAATGCGGTGACGGTAGGTGGGGCGGAGCTCGAGCCACCTCCTAAGTGGTTCAGGATTACCATTTTCTCTGTGTACCAAATCATCAATTCTAAACTGCGGTTTACGACTCAACTTACCTGATTTAGTCGTGAGCTCAGGAGCTATTTCTCGGTAATCTGGATGACTGCCCAGTTTCATAGCTGCACAACTAGGACAAGCTCCACAGGGACGACTGTCTTCATGTGCATTTTGGCAATTGAGCAGCGCAGCGTACCAGCGAGCACTTAAGCGCCTGCCAACACCCTCTTGTCCTGTAAACAGTAAGGTGTGAGCCCGAAGTTTGCGTAATACTGCTTTAGACTCTTCATGACCTTGAATTGTCATGAAGTCTGGAATTGGGAGTTGTTGACTTATTTCTTCAGACATATTTGTTTAGATACAGCTATTACAACCAATAGCCTACAAGCCTTAATTGTTATTGCCATCTTTAACCTACTCAATAAGTTTAAACTGCGATAGCCTAAATCGCAATTTCCAATTGGAATATATTTGGTGGAATGCATTTGGAATGCAGAATGTATATGAGAATACTGTTTAATACTTTAGTAGACGGGTTTATAAATCTTAGGATAAGATAGGGTCATGACTATGCTTTCGAGCGTACGAGAAAAACAAAAACAAAATCGCCGTGAGCGAATTTTCAATGAATCTATTAAACTTTTTGTTGAAAAAGGCTTTCAAGAAACAACTGTTATAGATATTGCAGAAGCTTCAGAAATATCTAGAGGCACCTTTTTCAATTACTATCCTTACAAAGAAGCAATTTTAACTGAGTATTTTGCTAAAAATTTACAGCATTTACAGGAATTAACCTTATCGGTCGAAGACCCTTTTGAGGCACTATATGCTGCTTTTGCTGAACTAGCCAACTTTGTTGAAAACAATAGACCCTTAGTTCCTCCATTAAGCTATGAGCTTTTAAACCCTGATGCCGAGCGTTCACGAGCTGCCTATAAAGCCTTGCCTTTGGCAAGCATTTTCAGAGAAGTTTTGCTGAAGGGTCGAGCAAAAGGTTTAGTGAGAGATGACTTTTCAAGTGAGCGTTTAGCGCGTAGTTTGGCAAATGTCTACTTCTTAACTGCCTTGCAGTGGGCAGCGTACTGGCCAGATAAACCAATTCATGATGAACTCAGGAAACAACTAAAGATTGCGCTTGAAGGTGTAGCAACTTCTTAACGTTTGTTCTTAAACTATCCAAAGTTTAGAAAGTTTCAACTTGTAGGTAAAGATGCAAGATGTGTTCTTATGACAGCCTGACATGCTTTTTTGAACCATGACATCTTGTAGAATAGTCTCATGAAATCGACTTATGATGCTCCACCTGAAAACTTAGACGACAAGCTAGGCAAAGCAGGTGAGTTCCCCTTTACTCGTGGTGTCTATCCACAAATGTATTCAACTGGACGCTACTGGACCATGCGCCAGTATGCAGGCTTTGGCACGGCTGAAGAATCAAATGAGCGCTACCGATACTTACTGTCGCAAGGCACAACAGGCTTAAGTGTAGCCTTTGACTTACCAACACAAATTGGTTATGACCCTGACCACCCGTTTGCAAAAGGTGAAGTGGGTAAGGTTGGTGTTTCAATCGCAACTATTGATGACATGCGGACGCTCTTTAAAGAAATTCCGCTTGACCAAGTCACAACATCTATGACAATCAATGCACCAGCCATGATGTTATTAGCGCTCTATATTTTAGTAGCAGAAGAGCAAGGTGTGAGCAGTGACCAACTTGGTGGTACGGTTCAAAACGATATCCTGAAAGAGTACATCGCTAGAGGTACATATATTTATCCTGTTGACGCCTCTATGCGCCTGATTACGGATATGTTTGAGTATTGTACTAACAATGTTCCAAAGTGGAATACTATCTCAATTTCTGGTTATCACATTCGTGAAGCAGGTTCGACCGCTGCCCAAGAAATTGCTTTTACGCTTTCAAATGCTAAAGCCTATGTTCGAGCTGCACTTTCTAAAGGTTTAGATATTGACCAATTTGCACCTCGCTTGAGCTTCTTTTTTGCTTGCCACAATGACATCCTTGAAGAAGTTTCAAAGTTTCGTGCTGCAAGGCGCATGTGGGCGAACATCATGCGTGATGAGTTTGGAGCGTCACTCGCCAAAAGTCAGATGCTGCGTTTTCACACACAAACGGGTGGAAGTACCTTAACTGCTCAACAGCCTGAAAATAATATTGTACGAACTGCCTATCAAGCTTTAGCTGCTGTTATGGGTGGTACGCAATCCTTACACACCAATGCTATGGATGAGGCTTTAGGATTGCCAACCGAAACATCTGCACGGATTGCGCTACGGACACAACAAATATTGGCAACGGAGTCAGGTGTACCTGCTGCGGTTGATCCATTTGCAGGAAGCTACTATGTTGAACACCTGACAGATGAGCTTGAGGCTAAAGCTGCTGCATTAATGGCTCAGATTGAAGACTTAGGCGGTAGCGTCAAAGCGATTGAAGCTGAATTTATTCAAGAAGAAATTGAAGAAGCTGCCTATAGGTTTCAACGAGAGGTTGAAGAAAAAGAACGTGTTGTGGTTGGTGTCAATGAATTTGCACTAGAGCAAGAAGATGTCATTCCAATTCAAGTTTTGGATGAGGCCGTTCAAGCAAATAGGGAAGCTGAAATTCAACGTTTTAGAGCAGAGCGCAATCAAGCTAAAACAGATAGCGCTTTAACACATGTGCGAGAAGTTGCAAAAAGCTCAGATAATATCTTTCCTGCAGTTCTAGCTGCATTTAAAGCAAAGGCAACGCTTGGTGAATTGTGTGGAGTATTGCGTGAAGAATGGGGAGAGTATCAAAGCTAAGCTAGTATTGCCCATCACAGTTAGCAGCGTGTAGACTTTAAGCTATGG
>CALDTA010000305.1:0-4728 GCA_937924455.1 uncultured Deinococcales bacterium | reverse complement strand
ATTTTGCTCATTAGCAGTCACTAACTGCTGCTCGAGCTCAACAATACGAGCTTCAAATGAGCTTGTATCTGGCGTTTGCTGTCTTAGCGTAGCAATCTGTGCACGAAGTGCATTGACTTCATCCGCAGATACCATTCCTGAAAGCTGTGTTTGCAATGCATTCACTTCTGCTGCAGGAACCATACCTTGCATTTGTAATCTCAAAGCATCAACTTCACCAGAAGAAGCCTGAGCTGCAGCAAGCTGCGCCTCTAGATTCAGAGCACGCTCATTAGCAGCTTCTAAATCAGCAGCAGAACGCTCACCGATACTTCTAAACTTATCTAGTTCTGTTTGCAAAGATGTCACTTGAGCATTCAAGTTACTAGCTTCTGCACCCATACCTTGATATTGCGCTAAATCCGCTTGTAGCGTAGCAACTTGGCTTTTTAAGCTATCTGTCTCACTACTAAGTTGTGTACCTAATGTAGTCTTTGATTCAAGTTCAGCTTGCAAGCTGTTGATCTGAGTTTGAGCAGCACTTAAGTCTTGCTCTAACGTATCAGCCCTGTTTGGACCACAACTTACAATGACTAGTAGAACTAAACAAAAACTCACTAGTTTCAGTGCAGTTTTCTGCATGTACAACTACCTCCTGAAAAATTCAACTGTCTACCTCAGTAGTACAGCCGTAATAAATACCTAAAATCGAAATTGTAAAGGGTGTGGAAGGGGTTCACCCAATACTCCAACTTCTGACAATTACAAACTCAAGATTTCACAACTCTGAAAGAGATTGTGGTGGCACTTGAATTTTATAATTTCAAAACCAGTTAAGACACTCATGCACAAGCCTTAGCTTTAATACTAGAATCATCACTAGAATCATCACTAGAATCACGGTATCTCAACAACAACGTCTTAATTCTATCTTGAATAAACTTATAAACGCAATTGACACTTAATACTTTTTTATGGTCGTTAGTAATGTAAGTTCCTGAACAAATTCTCACACAACTCAGAGATTTTATCCAAAAACTGTAATTCAGAAACGTCATCTTTAGCACTAAGAAATTGACCTAATAAGAAATTGACCTAATAAGGAATTGACCTAATAAGAATTGACCTAATAAGCCACCTGCTTTCTACATCATCATTTCAGGTCAAACAATATCAATAAAATTCATACTGCTTTCTGACTATTGAAGCTGTGTTGTAATCCTAATCAAAATATCTGGCATTTCAATATAAAAGCACCTTATACTGCTTACTAACAATACTTGTTGCTAACAATACTTGCTTAACATTACGAGGTAATACATGAATGATTCAGCTCCTGCTTTTATCGAACACGACGGAATATTTGTTTTAGATACTCAACATATGGGTTTTACAGGTACAATTGCTTGCTTTTTAGTACCTAGCAAAGCTAAAGATGGTCGCTTTCTGTTGGTTGAGAGTGGTCCTAGCTCAACAATAAATAACATTGAGACTGCCATACAACAGGCAGGTTTTGAGCTTTCAGGTTTAGATGCAATCTTACTCACCCACATCCATTTAGACCATGCTGGGGCAACAGGAACATTGCTTAAAAACCATAATCCAAATGCCCATGTTTATGTCCACGAGCGAGGCGCAAAACACATGATTGACCCAAGTCGTCTCATGGCAAGTGCTAGACAAATCTATCAAGAGCAAATGGATGTGCTGTGGGGTGAAATGGTGCCAATAGATAGCTCACACCTTACTCCCTTAACAGGAGGTAAAGACGAAAAGGCTTTTGAAGTTTGTGGCTATAGTGTGAAAGCACACTACACACCAGGTCATGCTTCGCATCATGTATCTTATTTATTTGATGAGGGTACACTATTTACAGGAGATTCAGCGGGAGCGAAAGTTGCGGGCTCGAGCATTGTCCGTCCCACCCTGCCACCACCAGAAGTCAATCTAGAACTTTACGACCAAAGCCTAGACACCATGCGTCAAGCCAAACCTGACAGGCTCATGCTCACGCACTTTGGGCAAGCTCTAAATCCACAAGAACACTTCGATAAAGTTAGCAATGCAAACCACCAATGGGCCAAGCTAGTTTTAGATGACATGAATGCTGGTTTAGACGATGCTGCCATCATTCAGCACCTACATGAAGTCAGTATTGCAGAGCTAAAAGCTGATGGCTCGAGCCAAGATGATATTGTTCGTCATGGTGTTATCAGTAACGACACCATGAGCGTTGCAGGATTAAAACGATACTGGCAAAAACATCATCCCGAGGCCATCACACAAGCTTCTTAAGTACGGACGGTTTACCAGATTTCGTGTATCGACTTGTGTAATCCTTGATTTAATCAGTTTGTCTTAAAATAATACACACGAAATCGGAAACCTTCACGTACGTGTACAAAATTAACTTACATTATTTGACTAAAGACCAATCCCTTACAGGACGTCACATCTCAAGTATTTTAGGTGTCAGGATAGTTAAACTTATTTTTGGCTTGGTACAAAACAGCATTAGGCGACAGATACAAAATATTGAGCAATATACCTAAGCGCTTGGTCCAAACAAGATTCAAGATTATGTGCTTCTCGCTTCTTGCTCAAGCCTAAATGTAAACTGTGCTGTGTCTCACGCAATGTGACGATTTGATTTTCAGCATCACCAAAACCACCATCTAAATCCTGAGTATCGTCTGACTTTATCAGATGAATGATGGCTAGTGGCAATTTTGTTTGATTAGCATATTTATCTAAAGCTTCGATATCAATTTCTTGATCTCCAACCGTTGTTATCACTGCACGTAAGTCACTATTTTCTAAATCACAGTTTTTTAAATCGTCATCGCTAAGATAGAGGCGCTTATTGGCAAAATTGCCAGACGCACTAGCAGCTACCACATCATCTTTATTCTCAAAATTCGAAATAGATAGGAATTGTGTTTCCATAAGTACAATAACAGCCGAGGAACCAATCAATAAGCGCTTAAGTAAACTTGGCTTAAGTTTGTTGGAAAGCCTCCAAATAACAAAGTCAAAATTGGCATTTTCTTTTGCTGCATTTTCCAAAACTAATGAAAATTGGCGTAGGAAAATGGTTAATCCTGCAACTGGTTTTATGGTGTTTTTGGGTTGGTTTTCGGGTGAGCTCGAGCCCAAATGACTTCCCCACTCAGGCTGACTATCTAAAGTATCCAACGCTGGACCAACAACAGCAATCTTCTTTTTTAATCTACGTGTTTTTCCCACACCACTTTTTTTATCTGGGAACTCATCACCCATTAGTAGTGAAGTTAGCTGTACTGATTGTTGCTGTGCTGCCATCATAATTAAAATACCAATATTTAAGAATAGTAATTGTGGTGGAGAATACCACAACTAGCAAATAGTCAAAACCTTAACAAGAAAAACCTATAGCCTCCCAAGGCTCCAAAATTATGTAGACAGTTTGGACGCTTTGTAATGACCAAGCTATGAAAAAATATTTTACGAAGTTAAAACTTGTACTCTGTTCAAAAACATCGTCACAAAGTATTGAAAACGCTAATTACTAGCGTTTTCATGTAATATTGACCCATGCTAAATGAGTTCGTTCCTACTCGTTACGAAGCTCGCCGATTAACTGACTTAGGTCAGTTAATCGTGGAAGAGCTTTAACGTAAGAAAACAATCCCAGCTATTCCACCTAAAACAATCAATATAGCTGGATGAATGTTTAACAAAATTGCAGCAAAGAAAGCAGCCAAAGCAAGTAACCACAAAAACCAATTGTTAAGCCACATATGTGGTAAACCTAATGCCTTAGGGGCAAACTGGTACACCACCAGCGCAAGAAGGGCAATCACAACAGGACGTACACCTTTCATAAAGCCATCAATTGCTGGATTCTTCTGATACCTTATATAAATGCTACCAAGTAAAATCATCGCTATAATAGTTGGAACAGTTACCCCAATTAGCCCAGCTACTGCACCAGGTACACCTGCTACTTGAAAGCCCACATAACCTGCCATTTTTGTTGCAATAGGTCCAGGCAAACTACTACCAAAAGCAAAAGCATCAAGAAACTCTTCTTTACTAAGCCAGCCTTGAGCTTCTACCACTTCTTCTTGAATCAGTGGAATCATTGATGGGCCACCACCAAAACCAAAAAGACCAACTTTTGCAAAGGCAACAAATAAGTTCAGAATTTCCATAACCCTGTTTTATCATGAAATACCCACTCATTAGCCATGCAAACGTTCCAATAAGTGCGCCATATCCAGTGACATAGCGAACATAGCAAAAAAGCCTGTGCTTAAAAACACAGGCTAGACATTTCAACTTCTTTTTCTAGCTCAGAACAAATTGCTCACAGAATGGTTTTCATGAATATTGCGAATTGCACTTGCAAGTAATGGCGCAGTTGAAAGTATTTCAATCTTTGGATTATCTGTGACCAATGGAACTGTGTCTGTAACCAAGACCTTAGAGATTGCCTCATGCTGCATACGCTCTGGTGCTGGTTCCATAAAGACAGGATGCGTTGCAGCTAAAGTAACTTCTGGCAAAGCACCTAATTCGACAAGTGCTTCAATCGCCCGAATCATCGTTCCTGCTGTTGAAATCATGTCGTCAATCATAATCGGGCGCTTACCCTTAATATCGCCAATAACATGCGATACAGCTGTTTCCGTTGGACTACTACGGCGTTTGTACAAAATCGCAAGGTCAAGCCCAAGAATATTAGCAAGTCTTCTTGCTTCTGTTGCA
>CALDTA010000304.1:0-8732 GCA_937924455.1 uncultured Deinococcales bacterium | reverse complement strand
ACAGTTTAGAAATGGTTATATTGCTATGAGTAGGCTACGGGTGCGTCCCGCTATAGGTTGGAGAACCGTATACATAACTAGTAAGTTGGAGAACCGTATACATAACTAGACCGTACATAACTAGACCGTGCATAGCTCTAGACCGTATACATAGCCAGATCGTATGCATAGCCAGATTGCATAATCAACCCAGATAGTCAGGCTACATGGTGACTTTTTCCTCTAAGCTTTTTCCTCTAGGCTAGTTCCTCTAAGCTAGCTGACAGTATCGAATAGACTCTATAAGTCATAATGCACCTTAATGAGTCAGTTTACGAACGCTAGAAACAACACCCCTTTACATCCATCAGAGAGTAATCAGGCAGATAGTTCTATTGGTGATGATAGCTTTGCAAAATTGTGGCAGCTTTTAGTTGATTACAAATGGCGAGTTATTGGACTATCCTTGTTAATCAGTTTATCAGCAGCGCTTGGCACGGTTGGACCGCAGTTTGTACGTATTGCCTTTGATAGGGTCATACCAAGTGGTGAATTTAGACCTTTTATGTGGTTAGGTCTTGCCTACATAGCTTTCTTTTTAGTCCGTGCCTTACTTGGTTATGCAGGTATGTTTTTGAGCTACGCCTTTACGCAAAGCATCATCAGCGATGTACGCATGAAGGCGTACAACCGTTTGCTCCGCTTGCCTGTAACACGCTTTACCAATGAACGCTCTGGTTCACTTGTTTCAAGAGTTGTATCTGATGTCAATGCCCTTGAGGGTATGATTCAAGCAGGTGCTACAAGGCTTATGGGGCAGTTGTTTAGCATTATTGTGGTTGCCATTATTTTGATTGTGATGGATTGGCGCTTGTCGCTTGTGAATTTGGTAGTTATGCCTATGCTTGCTTTTATTACGAGGCACTACCAAGGAAAATTGCGTGCAGCAAGTCGACTCATTCGGGCTCGAGTCGGCGAATTAACCTCAGTAGCCACCGAAGCAATCAGTAACATACAAGTCGTGAAGGGCTTTGCTAATGAGCGGTTAGAAGCTACACGCTTTAGCGAAGTTAATGACATATATGTAGGTCACAATCTTGACAGGCGTAAAGACGCAGGCGTTATGGAAGGCTTAATCACCTTAACTGGACAATACGGTACAGGTGCAATCATTTTGTTTGGTGGCTGGATGGTAACCCAAGGCACGTTGACTTTTGGTGAACTTACTGCCTTTTTGCTCTATCAAGGCATGTTGCAACGACCTGTTCAGTCTGTCATGTTTTTCAATAACCAGTTGCAAGCTGGTATGGCAGCGCTTGAGCGTGTATCTAGCTTGCTAGACGCTGAACAAGAAGCGAATGGTGAGCTTGAAACAATAGATTCAGGTAATATTGATTTTAAAGACATTACCTTCACCTTCCCAACAGGTGAGACTCCAGCTATTAGCAATGTATCGCTTGCTATAGACCAAGGACAGAGTGTGGCTTTTGTAGGACCTTCTGGTGCAGGTAAAAGTACAGTTACTAAGTTAATCGGTAGGCTGTATGACGTAGATAGTGGCAACATAAGTATTGCAGGAAGAGATATTCAAGACTACGACCTTGAAACACTGCGCCGAGCTATAGCAATCGTTCCACAAGAACCAACGCTCTTTTCTGGCAGTGTACGAGAAAATATTCGCTATGCCAAACCTGAAGCCTCTGATGATGAAGTGACCCAAGCAGCAATTATGGCAAATGCAGATACCTTTGTCAGTGAATTACCAAAAGGCTACGACACAGAAATTGGCGAAAGGGGCATCAAGCTATCTGGTGGTCAGAAACAGCGAATTGCGATTGCAAGAGCTATCCTTAAGGAATCAAAGATTTTAATCTTTGATGAAGCCACTTCAGCACTCGATAGTGAATCAGAGATGATTATTCAAGAAGCCTTAGACGGCTTATTCGCTAAACGTTTGGGTGTCACAAGCATTATCATTGCTCATAGGCTTTCGACAATTCAGGGTGTTGACAAAATCTTCGTGCTTGACCACGGAAGGTTGATACAAGAAGGCAGCCATGCTGAATTGGTAAACCAAGATGGCATGTATCAGTATTTGTACGAGTTACAGTTTAGAGAAGAAGAAGTTGTACAAAGCTAAAATGTAAAGTTTATGCCCATAGTGTAACTAGCAGAATTGGCGGACCAGTCTGCCAAACCACTATTACGAGAATCTTTAAATCGCATATCAAAAAAGAATTCATTAGTTTCATTCACGGGAAAAGCTACACCCCAAAAGAAACTATTGACACTCTGAGTAAGGTCATCTGGCGCAAGACCGTTACCAACATATAGCTTCATTCCAAATTGACTACTAGGCGTAAAATATATATAGGGTTCAAATCCATAGCTAAAGTTTGTACTACCTTCACGCACACCAATGTATTCCTGATCTGTTAAAACAATACTTGCAAATACTCTCGCACCTACCCCTAAATCTGCATGACCCCATTCTGGGTCTGTTTCATCAAGGTGAAGCAATTTTTGCTCGATGCCAGCACGCACTTCTGCACCAGCAAAATACCAAGTATCAGTACTAGTTCCTTCACCTGCAAACCCTCCCCATGCCCATGAAGAATAGTGCATAGGTGTATAGGCAGCACCGACATAAAAGTTAGTGGCTCGAGCATTGAAAAAGACCATCAAACAGATTGCCAGTAAAATTATTTTGCCAAGAAAAAGTGTGTTGTAAAACTGAGCTTTCGACCTATTAAAAATCATGCCGAAAGATAACATTCAAAGGTTTACAGTTTCCTTAAATATATAAACCACTCTTTTGAAAAGTTAAAGAGTGGTTTACCCGATAGTTCTAGATTTTAAGTGGCAGTTCCACGATTCACTGCTATTGCAGTGAATCGGCGAGCTTCGTAACGAGTAAGAATTAACTCACTTAGTGTGCACAGTTGTTACGTAGAAACGCTATAATTGTTGCTTGTTTTACTGCGAAGCTACATAAGCTCTTAAAGCAGTATTTGAAGCATTACCCAAACCTACAAAACGAAGACTTGTATTACCTATGCCAATAATTGGTTCGTCGCCTGGAAGTATTTTTACTGTGAATGAACGCCTTTCATTTTCAAATTCAAGTTCTACAGTTGCAGTAATATCACCAGCTTGTATGCACTGTACACCTGCTGGACAACGACTATCTTGAATACTTATAACTCTAAGACCAACAGTCTGAAATAGGCTGTAGCTTCTACCAACTTCAAAATCAAAAAAGCCTTGTTGACTATAGTCTGTACTGATAGGTACTTGCTGATAGCTTGTAGCTTGTGCGTTTGTTTGAGCGTTTGTTTGAGGGCTTAATTGTGTGTAGCTCAGACCATTCGCATCTTGAAGCTGTAATTGCGTAATCGTGTAATTGACACCAAAGCTAGGAACTTGTGTTGTTTGGTTATTAGCTGCTATACCTGCGTTTTGGTTTTGAGCATAGAAGTTATTCAAGTAGTCTTGGTAAGAAGCAAAACCTTGGAACGCACCTGTACTGGTGTTAGTAGTTGTAGTTGGTGCTGTAAGTGGTCCTCCACCCAATCTTGTCGCTGCACCAATTTGTGTTGAGTAGACAGTAACGGGTGTAGCTACAAGTTGTTGTGTATTGGTTGTCTGAGTCACCTGCTGGTTGTTAACTTGTTGACCTGATTGACCTGATTGACCTGATTGACCCTGAGCCTGACCATTCTGAGCATAGAAATTATCTAAGTAAGCTTGATAAGAAGCAAAACCTTGGAATGTACCGCTACTAGTAGCGTAATTCGGAACTGTATAGTTTGGAGCTGTGTAATTCGGTGTTGATGATGAACTAGTACTCGCTGTACCTGAAGCAACTTGTGTATTAGGCGTGAAGTAAATTTGAATGGGTCTAGGGTTTGTCGCTATCGCTGTGCTTTGATTCATATTGTTAGCGCTGTTAGAAGCACTACTTTGCGGATTTTGCATATTGTTCTGACGATAGAAATTATCTAGGTAGTCTTGATAGCTAGCAAAACCTTGAAATGGACCAGAGCTTGTATTTGTCGTAGCGGTTGTTTGTGTAGCTGTTGTTTGTGTAGCTGCTGTACTAACTGATGTACTAGCTGATGTATTGGGCGTAAATGTTGGGGTAGGCGTTTGAGCCTGTGTAGCTTGAGCTTGTGTAGCTTGCGTACTAAGGTAAATACAACTACTCGCACAATTGTTTGCTGTTTGTGTTGACGTCTGCACACGGAAACGCATAGCTGCTGCTTGATAGGCAGGCACGACTTGTGTCGAAGGTGGTGTGATGCTGAAACCATTCGTAAACGCAATCGTAAAGCCTGTGAGTGGTGTTGGACTTACAATAGAAACAATGTGTAAGTCTGTACCTTGCCCTAGTTGTGCTATGAGTCGGTAGCTATTGTTGCTTGGAAAGTTGACTTGTTGATTAGCTTGAATGAAAAATTCAGATTCAAATTGATTTGGGTAGATTAGACGGCTCGAGCCTTGCCCATCCACCACATACAAGTAGTGATACCCGCTTGTTTTCGACAAAATGCTAAAGCCAACATCCTGATTATCAGCATAGATAGGAATTTGCTCGCCTATCTTCTCGTTATTAATCATAAACTCGATGTTGTCATTCTTAACAAAATCGCTAAGTCTTTCGACCATACTTATCTGGTTAGCTTGAACCTGTATCGCTTGAGTTTGGGCAAACTGTGCAAAGCCTGCGCTAGATGCTGAAAAAATCAGAACTGCAACGAGACTTAGAAAAAAACGTTTAAACAATGTTTGTCGCATATCATTACCTCCAGAAATTACTATTTGGGAAACTTCGTATAAAAAGCTTATTTTGTGCATTTGCGTGACCTGCCCCAAATTTTATTTTTTAACTCTAAAAAATTACCTATAGAATCAGAGCTTTGTCAGCTAGCAGACATAAACTGTGTACATAGTTGATAACACTAGTTTAAGACTGAAACTTGACTCAACCCTATAGGTAGTTTAGTTAGTTTTTATGACTAAGCTTGTGAGGTTTACCAAAATGGCGAAGTGCTTTTCTTTACATTTTGAGCCAGAACATGTGAGTTAGCTGCTTGACGCCATACAAAGCTGTAAATCGGTAGGTTATTAATGAACAGGGCTTAGAAATATGCTACTCATACCAATTCCGCTTAATTCATAAGCTGTTCTGATTTAAAAATCTAACTATGAAGCGGAATGTGCTTGAAGCGATATGTGCTTGAAGCGATATGTGCTTGAGCACCTGACGCTTCTAACTGTTTAGTTAATTAACGATAGTGTTGGACTCGGCATCAATAAAATCTTTAGCTGAGGCTTGCCTCGAAACTAATTGAATAGACGTATAATTTGCTAGACAAAATTTTCTTGTCGATAGCCCGTCAGCTTGGTGCAGAGTCCGTTCATTTTTAATTTTAAAAACTGTGAAAGGTAATCGAATGTCGATACACAACAAATTATCCTATGAAGATAAGCAGTACATTTACGACCAACTTTTTAGCAAAGCGTCGGCTGATTTTCTAGAGGAGCATGATGTTGATAGCCGACAAGCACTGCTGCTGAATAGTATAGCTATGCTCGAGCACTTTTCTGGTGAAGACTACACCTTAAAGCTCTTTAACCCAAACTTACAAGCTGATGGTTGGGAAAGCCCCTATACCATCATGCAGTGTCTGACCAAAGATAGACCTTTTATTATAGACAGTTTAAAGTTAAATCTTAAACGAGACTCTGTACTACTAAAGCATCTACTGCATCCAATTATTTCTGTTGAGCGAGATGCCAATGGGCGTCTTTTAGGCTTTAGTAAAAGTGGTGAGGCTGAAGCCTCAGCAGTAGATACTTCATTCTCACAAGAGGCCTATCAGATTTTCTTGCTAGAAAAAGTTGAAGATAGTCGTCTAGCAGGTCTACAAGAAAGGCTTAGAGCTGTTTTTGAGCAGTTGGTTCATGCAACAGATGATTACCATCACATGCGTAAACACGTCGTCGAGGCAGCGCAAAAAATGCGTGAAAAAGGAACACAAGCTGCTGAGGATGCTAGTAAATTCTTGAGTTGGTTAGATGCTGATAACTTTATCTTTCTAGGCTATAAAGCGAAAGATAAAGTTCTAGGTATTTGCAAAGACATCAACTTTGATACTCAAAGCTATGCTGATGCCTCCGCCGATGCAGCCTTGATTATCAATAAAAGTATTGAAGATTCAAACTTACACCGTCCTGCTCGTCTTGATAAAATTGCACTGTTACAAAACAACGAAACAGAATATTTTGTGGGGCTATTTACTTCCAAAGCACTTGCAACCACAGCAGAGCAAATACCACTCCTTAACAAGAAACTAGCATCTGTTTTAGAACTTGATGCTGCTAAACCAAGTTCGCATGATTACAAAGAAGTCATCAGTCACTTCAACAGCTTTCCTAAAGAAAGTTTGTTCGCTGCTAGTGTGCATGAGTTACACAGCGATATTCGCAATATCATGGACAATAGCGATGAGCTGCGCTTGAGGTTGCGTTTGCGTACACACCCTCATTCGAAGATTATCAGTGCCATGATTCTTTTGCCAAATGAACGCTTTAGTGCTCAGGTGCGTAAGGCACTTCAGGAGCATTTAAGTAAAACGTTTACTGTAGAGCGTGTAGATTACCAACTGGCACTTGGTGAAGATGAATCTCAGGTCAGACTACACTTCTTTTTAGAAACAGAAACACCATTGAGTAGCATTGATGCTGTTCGTTTAGAAAATGACCTGAATGCCTTAAGCCGTAGCTGGCGTGAATTGGTTGAGCAAAAGCTAGTCAGCCGCAGGGGTGATGTCGCTAAACCATTGGTGAAGCGCTACATTGACCGATTTGATGATAGCTATAAGGCAATGACGCCAATTGATATTGTCCTCAATGATATCGAGGCTTTTGAACAGCTTGCTGATAATCAGTTTCATGTTGAGTGCTTAAATCCCTTAGATGACCGCTATGGTGGTGGGGCAACACACCTGAAGATTTACCATCAGGAACGTAGTCTTGTGCTTAGTGAGGTATTGCCCTATTTAGAAAATATGGGTTTGCGAGTTCTAGAGCAGATATCTCACTTTCTCAAGCAAGATGGTGATGAACCATTGCGAGGGCTGGATATATTTAGGGTTCAGACGCTTGATGGGAGTGGGCTCGAGATCACCCCCTCACCCTCTTCAGAAGATTCACCAAATACCCGCCTAACTCAAGCCATAGAAGGTTTACTCAACAAAGAACACGGCAATGACCCCCTAAACCGCCTAGTCCTTTACGGTGGTCTAACCATGCGCCAGATTGCGCTCCTACAAAGCTACCGTATGCACTACGCCCAGCTTTATCCAGAAGTCAGTCCTTTTTTTATTACCGATACACTTATCTCCTATCCTGAACTAAGCAGTTGCCTTGTCGGTGCCTTCAAAAATCGATTTGATAATAGTCTTGACCTAACAAAAAGTGCCAGAGAAAAAGCCCTACAAACAGATAAAGAAGCACTCATTGAAGGCTTACAACACGTACCCTCTTTAACTGCCGATAAACTGCTCCGTGGCATGTTTGCACTTGTTGAAAACACCTTGCGTACAAACTTCTATAGCAGTACAGAAGCGAACAGCCATAAAGAAACAATCAGTTTGAAGCTTGCTTCAGGCGAGCTAGAAGGTATTCCAGAGCCAAAACCTTACCGAGAAATTTCAGTTTGGCATCCAGAAATGGCAGCGATTCACTTACGTGGTGGACCTGTCGCCCGTGGTGGTTTGCGTTGGTCAGATAGACCAGATGATTTCCGCACTGAAGTGCTTGGACTCATGAAAACGCAAATGACCAAAAATGCCGTTATCGTGCCTGTTGGTTCAAAAGGTGGCTTTATCCTTAAAAAGAACTTTGCAGAGCGTGAAGAACAACAGGCGAATGTGCGTGTGCAATACCGCAGATTTATCCAAGGCATGTTGGACATCACAGATAATATTGTCGCAGGAGAAGTCGTACACCCTGAAGGCTTGATTATCTATGACCAAGCCGACCCTTACCTTGTCGTAGCTGCTGACAAAGGCACGGCCACCTTTAGCGATTTAGCAAATGAAACAGCCGAAGCAAATAACTTCTGGCTTGGTGACGCTTTTGCCTCAGGTGGTTCACAAGGCTATGACCACAAAAAAGAAGGCATTACAGCCAGAGGTGCATGGGTTTGTGTTGAGAGGCATTTTAGGGAACTTGGTGTCGATATTCACTCTGAAACCTTTAGCGTCGTAGGTATAGGTGATATGGGTGGTGATGTTTTTGGTAATGGCATGTTGCACAGCGATAACCTCAAACTGCTAGCTGCTTTTAACCACATGCATATTTTCTTAGACCCAAATCCAGACCCGAAGGCTAGCTTTGTGGAGCGGAAGCGACTCTTCGAGTTGCCACGCTCGAGCTGGGAAGATTACTCAAGCAACCTTCTCAGCGAAGGTGGTGGCATTTACTCACGTTTTGAAAAATCGATTCGCCTGACACCTCAAGTCCAACAAATGCTAGATACATCTGCTGAAAGCTTAAGTGGTCCAGACCTGATAAAAGCAATTTTGAAAGCACCCGTAGACTTACTCTGGAATGGTGGCATCGGCACGTATGTCAAAGCAGGCTATGAACGCCACAACGACATTGGCGATAGCAGCAACGATGGTGTACGTATCGATGCACCAGAAGTAGCAGCAAGAATTATCGGTGAAGGTGGCAACCTTGGT